>JAJUHR010000210.1 GCA_029267795.1 Planctomycetota bacterium | reverse complement strand
TCCCCGGCCTGCATGTTCACCGCCTGCAGGTTGCCGAACTGGGTCAAGAACTGATCGCCGTTGTTCGCTGAGGTGTCCGTGGTCAGGTCGTCAACCCGGGTGGTCACGGGGGCCGCGGCTGTCCCGATGCTGCTGCCGAAGAACGAGGCCGCGTCGGCCTGCACGTTGACGACCGCCAGCGACTCGTTGATGTTGGTAATCGGCCCGCTGGACGCGTCCACGGTGACCTGGCCGGGGCTCTCGGCGGTGACCGTGCCCAAGCCGATCCCGCCGCTACCGGAAATGAGCGTTACGTCGCTGTGGGCTTCGACGTCGCGGGCGCGGATGAACGACGGGGACCGCACGAAGATGTCGCCGCCGACCGTATCGACGTTCCGCAGCTCCACACCCACCGCGTCGACCAGAAACAGCTTCCCGGGCTCGAGCACGTGTACCTCGACCACCGGAGCGCTGACGTCCAGGGGACCCGGATCGTCCGCGAGCGGGATGCACAAATCCTCGTCCTCACATTCGGCAGAGCCGATCTGACCACCCGCCTGGATGATCAGCGGGCCAGCGGTCAACACGTGGGGCCCCACCGAAGGCACCTCTTCCTGCACCGACCCACCGCTGCTAAGGATCAGCGTAAAACCACTGCTGCGACTGGTCACGTCCACCAAGCCGATCCGCATGTCGCCCGAGTCCAGGCTCCCGATCTCGATCGCTGTGGCGGACGCTGTGACATGGTCGATCTCGGTCTGCTCGACGTTGAAAGCCTGGCTGGTCGTGCCCACGCCGACGGTCTGGCCCGCGTTGGGGACAAATGACACGGTGCCCGTGCCCGAGTCGATCGGAGCCAACACGGACAGGTCGTTGGCCTGCAGCTCGATGTTCCCGTTGGTGGTAGTGACGCCGTCATCCTGGCCCTGGTCTGGGATCGCCAGATCGCTAGCGGTGTTGACCAGGGTGACGTCGCCATCGGCGCCGCGGACTTTCGCGAAGCTCGCTGAGCCCCCGCCGCTTTGGGTGAAGGTCACGCTGCTGCCGCCGGTGGTCAGGCTGGTGACCGTCACCGCGTTGGTGGAGGTGTTGTTGATATGGACATCACCCGCCGCGGTATCCGCGGAAATCAACACCGAAGTCAGCTGCAAAGGCACCGTGTTGCCGATGCCCGTGGCCGCCTCGAGGCCCACTTGCGGCGCGGTGAGCAACCCCGCCCCGTTGATCGCTCCCGCCTCAGATCGGACCGCGAGCACGCCGTCCTCGCTCGTCATCGCCCCGCCGAGCGTCACGTCGCTGTTCGAGTCGACCGCGATGCCCGCTCCCGCGGCAACCGACCCGCTAACAACAATGCCGGCTGTCGACGGCGCAAAACCGCTGCTTTGGATCGTCACGCTGCCGACCGCGGTGATTTGATCCTCTGCGGCGCCGTCCGCCTCGATCAGCACGCTGGGCCCGCCGGTGCCCGCAAGGTTCAACGCCGTGCCGGTGATGACGACGTCCCGGCCGGAGTCGATCCGACCCTCGGGAGCGATGCGGACCCCGCCGCCGCCCTGCCCATCGGAATCCGCGGTCACCAGCACGTCAAAGCTACCCACCGTCCGCAGCGTCGCCCGGATATCCACGTTGCCCGTGGCGAATATCGACAGTGGAGCCGAAAGGATCTGGTCCGAGGTGATGGTCAGGTCCGTATCGGGGTTCTGGGCCCCCTCGAGGGTGATATCGCCGGCGCCCGGGATCAGCGAGCCACCGAACGCGATGGCGCCGCTCAGGTTGGATTGGCCGCCCGTGCCCGCCCGGGTGTCCAGGGCCACGCCGGAGAGCACGGCCAAGCCGCCGAGCGCCTTGATGTGGATATCGCCGCCGGAGACGCCACCCGCCGCATCGCCGCTGGTCACGCTGCCGCTGAGCGTCAGCGTCCCGAGGTCCTGCGTGAAACCGACGTTTCCGCCTCGCGTGGCCAGTAACCCCGCCGTCGTCCCACCCGCAAGGCTATTTTGCAATGCCACGTCGCCAGCCCCGGCGTTGCTCGCTGTGATCGCCGCAGCGGCCAAGAGCAGCGGTGCGGATGCCCGACCGATCCCGCTTTGAGCGATCAGGGACACCGACCCTGCGGTGAGCAAGCCGCTGCCTTCAATGGCCTGGCCCGCAACGATATCGATCGCGCCCCCGCCCGCGTTCACCGGGCCGCCCAGGGTCGCACCGCCCGACGCCGCCGCTAGCGCTACGTCGCCGCCCCCTGAGTTCACCTCGGAGGCCAGCAGGATGTTGTTTTCCGCGGCAAGGTCGATCCGACCACCCGATGACGCGACGGCGGCGTTCACCGTCAGATCGCCCCCACCCGCGGCGATCGTAACGTCGCCACCGCTCGAGTTGACCGCGGAGTCTATGACCACGCTCTGCGACGCCACCACGATCGGGCTGCCCGCAGAAGTGGTGAACAAGCCGCTGACCCCAGCCACATCGGTCACCGTCAGGTCGCCGCTATCGCCTACCGAGATGCCGCCCCCGCTGCGGACAGCCAGCTGGTCCACATCACCCGCCAGCACGACGGGGCCGCCGGCGTCGACCCCCAAAGCCTGAACCGTTAGCGAGCCGGACACCTGCGTATCCACCGCTCCGCTGGGGCGCAGCACCAGCAAGCCCACCTGGCTCGGATCGAAGACCACCGGCTGGCTGATCGTGACCTGCGCCGCTAGCCCGCCGTCGCCGATGAATAGGCCCCCGGGCGCCGTGATCCGCGCCAGCTCCGCTGCCGCCAGGCCCAGCGACCCCGGCGTGTCGCTGCCCAGGTCCACCGGCCGCGGGGTCGAAGGTTCGATCGTCACCGCCCCGCCCGCCGCCAGGGTGATCGGCGCGTTGATCGTCAAGTCGTCAGCCTGCACATCAAGCCCCGCCAAAGGGGTCGCCGCCCCAACCGGACCGTTGAAGGTCACGGCGTTGCTGCCCGCGTCCAGGACCAGGTTCGAGCCCCCGTCCGCTGTGCCATCGAACACGATCCCGCTGTTGAACGCCTGAACTTGGGTGTCACCCGCCAACAGCACGTCGCCGTTAAACTCGATGGCACCGATCGACAACGTGCGGTGCAGGCTCCCCAGGGTGATCCGGCCGCCCTGGCCGACGGTGTACTGCTGCTGGCCGGTGGTGACGACCTGGGGCAGCGTCATGTTCGCGGCGCTAAAGTCCGCCGCCGCCACCGGGGTCGTGCTCCCCACGGCATCCAGCAAGCTGATTCGTCCCAACGCGCCCGCTGCCACGACCAGCGAGCTGGCGGCCCCCGTGTCGTCGATCGTGCCGTTGACCGTCACATCGGCCCCATCGGCCTCGTCGAACGTGGTGTCCAGCCGGACCGTCGCAGGGTCGCCCAGCAACACGTTGTCGTCGATCACGATCGGCATGCCAGAAGTGACGATGTCCGCGTGGAGCGTGGTGGTCGCGAACGGCCCGCGCAGCATCACCGAGGCGTTGTCCAGACCGGTGATCGTGCCGCTCACCACGATCGACCCGCCGCTGGGAGACTGGATCATCACCGGGTCGTTGAACGTGACCGCCCCGACGCTGACGTTGTGTTGCCCGTCAGGCCGCCCGATGGTGATCGACGCGAAGCCTTCCTCGAATACGACCAGCGATCCCGCCCCGATCGTGATCGAACCGGTGGGGGTGCTGGTCTGCAGGATCAGGTCGCCCGTACCGACGTACGTCCCGGTCAGGAGCAGGTTCGCGGATCGGATGGTCGTCCCGCCCGCCCCGCTCTGCACCCTGCCGCCGGGTGCTTCGGTGAAGCCGCCCGTCGTCACGTTGAACACCACCGTGTCGGCGCTGACCAATCCGGTCAGGCTGATCCCGGGTGCGGTGAACTCGGCGGTACCGGCGGTGCTGGCCTGCGCGATCTCCAGAGGCGTGCTCTTGACCACCCGGAGTGTCCCTGGCGCGGGTACGCTGCCGGTGGTGTCCAGTGACATGATGCTTAGCGGCCCGTAATCCGAGCCGGCGTCGTCCAGCGTGATGTCCGCACCCGTGTCGTCCAGCGTCGTGAACGTCGCGGCCCCACCGACCCGGATCGCCCCAGCGTCCGTGATCGCCCCCGAGACCGCTTCTGCGTTCAGCGTCCCGCCCACGGTGCCAATCAGGCTTAGATTGCCCTGGTTGACCGCCAGAGCGTCGCCCACGGTGGATAGGGCGAGCGTTCCCCGCACCGCCAAGTCATCGACCGTGACCGCCCCGCCCGCGCCATCCGCGGTGAACGCCGCGTCGCCGCTGACCGTAAGCGGGGCCTCGTCCGTAATCCGGCCGGTCAGGGCCTGGGCAGCCAGGTCGCCGCCGACATT
>JAJUHR010000465.1 GCA_029267795.1 Planctomycetota bacterium | reverse complement strand
TCCGGTCAACGTGAAATGGCTCTAGCAGGCTGCAGAAAAGCTACCGGCGTCGTGCTGTGAAGGTTGACTCGTCGCCGCGATGGAAGCGGATTTCACCGGTGATGGTGCGATCCTCTTCGAGGTCGGCATCGCCATCGCCGCAGGCGTGGTCGATGTCGTCACTGCCCTCCCAGGTGAAGTGGATGCTGTCGGTGCCGAAGTGGCAATCGAGCCCACCCTGGACGGCGGTGGCGAAATCGCCACCGCCGTCCGGGTCGAACTGGATGGAGCCGGGCCCGAGGCGGTCGATGAACTCGGCGTCCCATGGTTTCATGTCTGTGACCCGCCACTTGCCGAGCAGCGGATGGCCCTTGGTGGTCATGACGGTGCGGCTCCGAGGAGCTTCGGCAGGCGCACCGGGTTGTAGGCGGCCATGGTGAAGGTGAACGGCCAGTCGATCTTGGCGAGGCCGCGATGCCGGGCCTTGCGCAACCCGGCCACCGTCTTGGCCCAGCCGAAGGCCTCCTCGATCCTCTTCCTGATCTGCTGGCTGACGGCGTAGCCGGGATGGCGAGTGGTGCGGCCGTCGATCGCCGAGCGCCGCCCGCTGGTGTTCTGCGCCAGGTGCGGGGTGACATTGATCTCGCGGAGTTCGGCGACGAAGTCGCGCGCGTCGAAGCCCTTGTCGCCTGCCAAGGTGACCTTCCGTGGGCGGTCGGCGTGCGGCTTCACCAGGTGCGACGCGGCCAACCGCTCGGCATGACCAGAGGCGCGCGTGGCGAGCGCATCGACGATCAAGCCATGGCGGTTCTCCCTCAGCGCATGGCCCATGAAGCAGAGCTTCGCCTCCTTGCCCGGCCCCTTGCGGAACAGCCTGGCATCCGGGTCGGTCGTCGAGGCATGGGTGTCGTTGCTGCGCTTCTGGCCGCGGAAGTCCTGCTCGCCGTTGCGCCCGGCATCGGGCGGCGGGCCGGAGCCGTCCTTCGGTCGGAAGCTCTTGGTGCTGGCCCAGGCTTCCAGGAGGGTGCCATCGACCGAGAAGTGCTCGGTCGAGAGCAACGCCCGGACCTTCGGCTGCGCCAGCACGGTGGCCAGGAAGCGCGAGGCGACCTCGCCCGCCAGCAGCCGGTCGTGGCTTTTGGTAAAGGTGGTCGCATCCCAAACCGGGTCGTCCACGCCGAGGCCAACGAACCAGCGGAACAGCAGGTCGAAGTCGACCCGCTCGACCAGTTGCGGCTCCGAGCGGATTGAGAAGAACGCCCGCAGAAGCAGGGCGCGCAGCAGGTGTTCTGGTCGGATCGAGTCCCGTCCCGTCCCCGGCTACAGCGCGTCGAACTCCGGTGGAGCGGCCCCTAATTCGACCGGACAGGCGGCGTAGCCGGGAGGGCCTAGGGTCCAGCCTAGGGTCCGGACCCATAAAGTCCTTTGAGCGACGCGGCGTGATGTGATTCAGAGCGGTTCCCTTGGCTGTTGGGACGGGAACTGGGATGAGCGATCTGTTCTGGCTGAACGAGGCGCAGATGCGCCGGCTGTCGCCGCTG
>JAJUHR010000059.1 GCA_029267795.1 Planctomycetota bacterium | reverse complement strand
CTGGCATTAAGGGACATCCAGGTTCGCTACAAGCAGACGGTGCTGGGCGTATTGTGGGCGGTGATGCAACCCTTGGTCACGATGGGGGTGCTGAGCCTGCTGTTCGGGGGGTTGCTGGATGTTGGGGCGCGGGTCGGGCCGTGGCCCTACCCGGTTTTTCTGTTTGCCGGGTTGGTGCCTTGGACGTTCTTCGCGGCGGCGGTGGCTGCAACTGGAAATAGCCTGGTCAACAGCACCCACCTCTTGGGGAAGGTGTACTTCCCACGATTGGTCATACCGTTGGCGGCGGTCGGTGCGGCGGCGGTGGATTGGCTGGTGGCTTTGGTGGCGCTAACGGGGCTGGTCGTGGGCTATGGGGTCAAACCGGGTTGGGGGGTGCTGCTGCTGCCCGTGGCCGCGGGCGGGGTGTTGTTGGCGGCGCTGGGGGTAGGGGTGTTGTTGGCGGCGTTGACGGTGCGGTACCGCGATTTCCGCCACGTGGTGCCCTTCATGCTGCAGGTGTGGTTCTTTGTGACACCGGTGATTGTGCCAGCAGCGTTAGTGCCGTCGGGGCTGCGCTGGCTGGTGCATGTGAACCCGATCGGCGGCTCGATCGAGGCATTCCGGGCGTGCGTGCTGGGTGGACCGGTCGACTACGCGGGGTGGGCCTGCTCCGTGGGGATTTCGCTGACGCTGCTCGGGGCGGGTTTGGCCTATTTCGGTGTGGCGGAGCGTGGGTTCGCCGACGTGGCGTGATGGGGGCGGGGTCTAGGGGCAGTTCGGAGTATGGCGGACACGGTGATCCAGGTGCGGGATCTGTCGAAGCGGTATCGGCTGGGTGCCGTGCCTGCGCTGGGCCGGACGTTTGGGGAGATGATCCACGGGGTGATGGCATCGGCGGCGGGCCGTATGCGGGGCCGCGCGGTATCGCCACGGCGCGAGTTCTGGGCGTTGCGTGACGTGTCGTTCGACGTCAGGCGTGGTGAGGTGGTGGGGATCGTCGGCGCCAACGGAGCGGGCAAGAGCACGTTGCTGAAGATCCTTTCGCGGATCACCGAACCCACGCGAGGGTGGGCCCGGTTGCGTGGGAGGGTGGGGAGTTTGTTGGAGGTCGGGACCGGGTTTCATCCGGAGCTGACCGGCCGCGAGAACATCTATCTCAGCGGGGCGGTGCTGGGGATGACCCGGCGTCAGATCGACGGTCGCTTCGAGCAGATCGTGGAGTTCGCGGGGGTCGATCAGTTCCTGGACACGCCGGTGAAGCGGTACTCGAGCGGGATGTACGTGCGGCTGGCGTTCGCGGTGGCGGCGCACCTGGAGCCGCAGATCCTGATCGTGGACGAGGTGCTGGCGGTAGGAGACGCGGCGTTCCAGCAGAGGTGCCTGGGGAAGATGGGGGACGCAGCGCGGGCCGGGCGGACGGTCCTGTTGGTCAGCCACAACCTGGACACGGTCCGGCGGTTCTGCCAGCGGTGCCTGCTGCTGTCGCGCGGGCGGCTGGAGGCGGACGGCGAGCCGACGGCGGTGGTGGCCCGGTACCTGGGCGAGCAATTGGCGGAACAGCGGGAGCAAGGTGCGTTCAACCCGCAGCGGCGGACGATCAGGCCGCGGGGTGTTCGCATCGTAGACGCGTGGACGGCCAAGGCCGGGCGCAGAGAGTCGGTGTTTTCTTTCGGCGAGAGCATGGAAGTGCACGTGGGGCTGGAGGCGCAGCGGCCGGTGCGGGTGGCGCTGGAGGTGGTGATCCGAGACGATCAGGATCACCCGGTAGTGTTCCTGCCCAGCGGGCTGCGGTTCAACCGGGAGTTCGAGCTCAGACAGGGGTCGAACACGCTGGTGTGCCGGGTCGGGTCGCTGCCGCTGGCGCAGGGGCGGTACACCCTGGACCTGATCGCGGCAGATTCGGGGCGTGCGGCGCTGGATTGTGTGCAAAGCGCGCTGGGGGTGCTGGTGGCCAACTGCGACCCGTGCGGCACGGGGCATCACTTCCGGCAAGAGACACGTCAGGGGTGCGTCCACGTGGACGCGGAATTTCAGCAGGTGTGCGGGGCGGTCGGGCGTGTGGGGGAGCTCAGAGGAGCCGTGGCGGCATGATACGAAAGGCGCTGGGCAAGGTGCGTCGGTCGTGGGGCAGGCGAGGCGAGGGGGCCGAGCCGGATCCGGGCGAGAGGCCGATCGAGATCGACGCGGAGCAGGCCTCGCGTGCGGTCTTCTGCTTCACGGGCGAGTTCGGGTACGAGATGATCTCGTGGGTCCCGTATCTGCTGTTTCTGAAGCAGAAGCTGGGGGTCCGGCTCCGGACGATGAGCCGGCCCGGGTCGTCGGTGTTTTACGGTTTTTCGGCGGAGCACCGTGAGGTGGCTGCGGCCGAGGTGGGGGACGTCTGGGGCGACCCGCGAGTGTACCGGGCGATCGCCCAGCAGGTGGCGCCGGCCCTGCTGATCCACCCGGGCAAGGATGCGGTGAATCGGCGGTACATCAGCGTCGGGGGGTACCTGTGGACCACGCGGGACATCCACGCGCGGATCGAGCAGACTAACTACGTGCCCCCGGATTACTCGCACGTGCGTGACGCCACCCCGCTGCGGTTCGACCGCCCGTATGTGGTGATCAACAACAAGTACTTCCGGCAGTGGCACTACGAGCGGCCGATCAATTTTTTCAGCCGGGAGGACCTGGTGGCGCTGCGGGATACGCTGCACCGGCACGGGTACGCGGCCGTGTACAACCATTTCGTGGAGCCGACGGGGACGGACGTGCATCTGCGGTTGGACGACCGTGGGATCTTCGACCACGGGGTAAACAACTACGACCTGCGGGACAGCTACCGCGCGACGGGCGGGGCGGCGGAGCGGAATCGCTTGCAGTTGTCGGTGTTCAACGGGGCGGCGTTCGTGATCGGGCCACAGGGGGGGAACCTGTATCTCCCGGCGATCTGTCGCAAGGATTTGTTCGTGCTGATGCGCGATGGGGACTACATCGATTACCAGGAGCTGGGCCGGCTGTACGGGGTTCGGGTCGAGGTGTTTTACGAAGCGAGGCACATGGTGCGGTGGCTGGAGGCCGAACTGCCGCAGAGGCTGGGGGTGCCGGTGCGGCCGGCGCTCGGTCTGCGGGCCGCGGGTTAAGGAGGCGACATGGGCAGCGTGGCGGTGGTAGTGCCGACGATCCGTGAGGCGTGCATCCGCGAATTTTTGGAGGCTTGGCGGGAGCCGTTGCGCGAGGCGAGCGTCCTCGTGGTCGAGGACAACCCGCGCAAGACGTTTGACCTGGGAGACCACTCCAACGTCACCCATTATGCGTGGGAGGACATCGACGCAGAGCTGGGTGAGCGATCGTGGATCATCCCGCGGCGGACGGACTGCGTGCGGTCGTTCGGGTACTACAAGGCGGCGCAGCTGCGGCCGGACATGATTGTGACGCTGGACGACGATTGTTACCCGCTGGAGGGGGCGGGCGATTTCCTAAGCGAGCACTGGGCGAGGCTGAGCGAACCGGCGCGGTCGGAGGCGTGGCGGTCGACGGTGCAGGGCGTGGTGCCGCGGGGCGTGCCGTATTACCAGCGGCAGCGCGAGGCGGAGTGCGTGCTGAACCACGGGCTGTGGGCGGGCGTGCCGGATTACGACGCGCCGACGCAGTTGCTTTGCTCGCGCGAGCCAGCGCGTTGCGAGTTCTTGGATCAAACGATCCCGGTGGGGTGCTATTTCCCGATGTGCGGGATGAACGTGGCGTTCAAGCCGGCGGTCGCCCCGGCGTTTTATTTCCTGCTCATGGGGCGCGACCACCCGTACGACCGGTTCGGGGACATCTGGGCGGGGGTGTTCGTGAAGAAGGTGTGCGACCACCTGGGGTACGCGGTGACCAGCGGCCGGCCGGCGATCCTCCACAAGCGCGCCTCGAACGTGTGGGCGAACCTGCGCAAGGAAGCGCCGGGGCTGGAGGTGAACGAGCAGCTGTGGCGGGCGGTGGACCGGGTGGTGCTCACGCAGCGGACGGTGGCGGGGTGCTACGCCGAGCTGGCGGAGAAGCTGGAGATGGGCGGGGAGTACTGGGCTCGGCTGCGAGACGCGATGCGGATATGGGCTGGGCTGTTCGACGCGGCGGTTGGGGAGGCGCGGTCGCAGCAGCCAACGCGGATCGAGGCTTCCGCCCCTGGGTTGTTGGGTCGCGCCAGGGCAAAGGCGGCGTGAAACGGCGTCATAGGGGAGGGGGTGCACGAGGGCGCTTCTCTGATGCGGTTCATGGTCGTCAACACGGATTACCCGCTGTTCATCGAATGGCTATACCGTCGCCACCCGGGGCTGGAGCGGGCCTCGTTCGAGCAGCAGCAGCGAGTGCGTGACGCGACGCTGTTCGGCGTGGCGGATTTCTACGCCTCGAACCTGCGGGCGCTGGGACACGAGGTCTTGAACGTCTACGCGAACGTGGAGCCGATGCAGCGGCGGTGGGCTCAAGAGCACGGCGTTCGGGTGTCCCCGTCGCTGCAGTGGGGCGTGTGCCTGCGGAGCGGTGTAATGCCGTGGGTGTTCCGCCGAGCCAGCCGGAGCTGGCTGTACGAGGTGCTGGCGGCACAGGTGTGGCACTTCCGGCCCGACGTGCTGTATTGCATGTGCGTGGAGACGGTGGGCAGTGAGTTCCTGCGGTCGGTGCAGGGCGGTTATCGCCTGGCGGTCGGGCAGCACGCGGCGCCGCTGCCTCGGCACGATCTGAGCGGTTACGACCTGATGTTGTCGTCGCTACCGAACCAGGTGGAGCACTTCCGTCGCCTGAGGCTTAAGAGCGAGCTGTTCCGATTGGGTTTCGAGCGGCGGGTGTTGGAACAGGTGCAGGCGTGCCCGAAGCAGCACGACGTGGTGTTCGTGGGGGCTGTGGGCGGGCCGCACGAGCGTGGGACGCTGCTGCTGGAGGCGCTGTGCCAGCGGTTCGACGTGCGGGTGTGGGGCCACGGGGTGGAGCGGCTGCGGGCGGATTCGCCCATCCGGCGGGTGTGGCAAGGGCCGGCGTGGGGGATCGAGATGTACCGTGTGATGCGTGCGGCTAAGGTCGTGCTGAACCGGCACATCGACCTGAGCGGGCGGTACGCGAACAACATGAGGCTGTACGAGGCGACCGGCATCGGGAGCCTGCTGTTGACCGACGCGAAGGACAACCTGGCCCAGATGTTCGAGCCGGGGAAAGAGGTGGCGACCTACCGGGACGCGATGGAGTGCGCCGCGGTAATCGAATTGTTTTTAGACGAGGAAGAACAGCGCGAGACGATCGCACGGGCGGGGCAGGCGCGGACGCTGCGGGAGCATACGTACGAGCTGCGCATGCGCGAGCTGGAGACGATCGTGCAGCGGCATTGGCGAGGCGCGGCGAGGCTAAGAGGGTCGGTGCCGGTGGCGCAAGCGGTGGCATAGATATATAGAGAGGAGCGGTAGGGTCATGGCGGACACAGGCTGGGAGGCGCCGATGAGGCGGCGGGCGAGCGCGGCACTGCCGATGGGGGTACGCCGAGCGATCTGGCGGCTGGAAGCCCGAGCGGAGGTGTGGCAGCAGGCGCGGCGACTGGCGGCGCTGCGCCGGGAGGCGCGGGAGGCCGGGCCCTCGTCGCTGCTGCGGTTGCCGAAACTGCCCTACACCGTGCGGGTGGGGGACCCGGAGAACCTGTACATCCTTTACAAAGACATCTTCATTCGCCGGATTTACCACTTCGACGCGGTGCGGCCCGACCCGCTGGTCCTGGATTGCGGGAGCAACACGGGGATGTCGGTACTGTATTACAAGCACGTGTACCCCGCGGCCAGGGTGATCGGGTTCGAGCCGGACCCCGGCATCTACCCGACTTTACGCGAGAACGTAGAGCGGAACGGGTTGCGGGACGTGCGGTTGGTGCAGGCGGCGATCGGGGGGCGCGAGGGGCAGCTGGCGTTTGACTCAGATGGGAAATACGGCAGCTGCCTGGCGGACCATCGGCCCACGGACCGCGCGGGCTGGACGCGGCACGAGGTGCCGTGCGTGCGGTTGCGCGACTACCTGACCGAGCCGGTGGATTACCTGAAGATGAACATCGAGGGGGCGGAGCACGAGGCGCTGGCGGACGCGGGGGACCGGCTCGGGCTGGTGCGCGAGATGGTGGTGGAGTACCACCACATGCCCGGGCTTCGCCGCAGTCTGCACGAGATCTTGACGATCCTGCATGGGTGCGGGTTTGAATACCTGATCAACGATCTGGACGGGCAGACGAACTGCGGGGTCAGCCCGCCGTTCCGCCTGAACCCCGATACGCGGTACTACCTGTTGATTTACGCGCGGCGGCGGGACGCGATGAGCGCCGCAGCGTGACGGCGGGCGTCATGAACCTAGGCACGACGGCGGTCACTGAGGTCGGGTGGGTATCGCGCCTGCGCGGGGTGGCGCAGCAGCGCCTAATCGGCGCTGCCAAAACAGTGCTGCCCGATGCGGTGCAGGATTGGTTGCGGAATCGCCGCGCGGCGTGGGCGGTGCGTCCGGCGGTGGGTGGGGTGCGCATGGGTGGCCTGCGGCGGGTGACGCCCATCAGCCGATCGTTCGGGTTCGACCGCGGACAACCGATCGATCGGTACTACATCGAGCGGTTCCTTAACGAACATCAGGCGGACATCCACGGGCGCGTGTTGGAGGTGGGGGACGCTTACTACACGTGCCGTTTCGGGGGCGATCGCGTCGTGCGGTCGGACGTGCTGCACGCGGTGACGGGGAACGGCGGCGCGACGATCGTGGGCGATCTATCGACGGGCCGGGGCTTGCCCGAGGGTGTGTTCGATTGCGCGATCCTGACCCAGGTCCTGCCTTTCATCTTTGACGTGCGGGGCGCGGTGCAGGGTTGTTGGCGCAGCTTACGGCCCGGCGGAGTGGTCCTGGCGACGGTGGGCGGGATCAGCCAGATCAGCCGGCACGACATGGACCGATGGGGGGATTACTGGCGGTTCACGTCGCTGTCGGTGTCGCGGTTGTTCGGGCGGGTGTTCGGCGACGATCGCGTCGCGGTGACGACCTATGGGAACGTGCTCAGCGCGACGGGGCTGCTCTATGGGTTGGCGGCGGAGGAGTTCAGCGCCGCGGAGCTGGACCACCGCGATCGTGATTACGAGGTATTGATCGCCGTCCGTGCTGTTCGGAAGCTTTAGGGGCAGTTTCATAACCCCCCTCTCCCAGGTTGGGAGCGGGTTGGGGTGAGGGATGGACCGGTGGTTTTCGGAGGTTTCACCCTTCACCCCATCTCTCCTCTGAAGGGGAAAGGGGTTTGAAACTGGTCTTAGGGGATGTGGACCGATGGTGGTTCGCCGTGCGATCCGGTCGGTTATGAGACGGGCGTGCGGATGGGGGCGTCCGCGGGGGGTGGTCTTGCTCTACCACCGCGTGGCGGAGATCGAGCGTGACCCGCAGTTGCTCAGCGTCTCGCCGCGACATTTTCAGGAGCACCTGGAGGTGATGCGGCGGGTGGGCGAGCCCGCGGAGCTGCGTCACTGGGATGGGGCGCAGGAAGGCAGGACCGGTAGGCGGGCCCGCATTTTCGTTACGTTCGACGACGGGTACGCGGACAACCTGGTGCACGCGCGGCCGCTGCTGGAACAACACGAGACGCCGGCGACCGTGTTTGTGACCAGCGGCTTCGTCGGTGGGCAGCGCGAATTCTACTGGGACGAGTTGGAGCGTGTCGTGCTGTCCAACGAGGGGTGTGCGACCCGGCCCGAGGTGACGATCGGTGGCGAAAAGTTTCTTTGGTGGGGCGAGGAGGCAGAGGGTCGCACAAACGGATCGATTGGGTGCGGTGGCGATCGGTGGAACGTGCTGTGCGAGGCCGACCGGTCGCCGCGGCAACGGCTCTATCGGCGGCTGTGTCACCTGTTGCGGCCGCTTCCCGATGCGGCACGGGCCAGCGCGATGGCGGTGCTGCGGTGCTGGGCCGGCGTGCAGGCGCGGGCACGCCCAACGCACGCGGTGATGACGGCGGAAGAACTGCTGGCCCTGGGGGAGGGAGGGTTGATCGAGGTCGGGGCTCACACGGTCACGCACCCGATGCTGTCGGCGCTGACGCGGGAGGAGCAGGAGGCGGAGGTGGGCTGCAGCAGGGCAGGACTGGAGGCCGTGATGGGCCGTCCGGTGCGGGCTTTCTCGTACCCTTATGGCTCTCGGGTCGATTTTGATCAAGGGACAATCGAAGCGGTGCGGGCGGCAGGGTTTGAGTATGCCTGTGCCAACGTGGAGGGAACGTTGGAGGGCGAGCCGGACCCGTACCGGCTGCCGCGGTTCCTAGTGCGCGATTGGGGCGGAGACGAGTTCGAGCGGCGTTTACAGGAGTGGTTGGGTGTCTGAGCCAGCGATGCGCATCCTGATGGTGAACTCGGAAGACCTGGGCGGGGGGGCAGCGAAGGTCGCGATGGACCTGGTGCGCGGGCTAAGCGATCGCGGCCTCGATGCGCGTCTGGCGGTGGGGCGTCGCGCAGGTTACGACCCGCGCGTGGTCGCGGTACCGAACGAGTCGAGCCGGTCCAACCGGGCCCGGGCGTTGCGTTCGGCGGTTCAGCGGCTGGAGCAGTTGAACCACCGCGTGCCGGGGACGTGGCGGCTGTCGCGGGTGGTGCGCTGGCTGGCCGAGCCAGTGCGGGAGTGGGAGGCCAGCCGGGGTGTGGAGGATTTTCACTTTCCCGGGACCGGGCGGCTGCTGGAACTGGAGGCCGGCCGGCCGGATATCCTGCACTGCCACAACCTGCACGGGGGGTATTTCGATCTGAGGCAGCTG
>JAJUHR010000332.1 GCA_029267795.1 Planctomycetota bacterium | reverse complement strand
GGCCGAGCAGGTCGCCCTGCAGCACCGCTGCAGTGCCGTCCCCGCGGTCGTGCCCGATCGCCACCTGCCCCGAATCGTCCACGAAACGTGTAATCCGCATATCGAGTCCCTTCAAAGGCGGAGCGGTCAGGCAGCCGGTCGACGCCCCGACCTCAAGAGCATAAAACCATCCAAATAGCCCCCAGCGGCCCGACAGGATAACCGACGTGATAAGCTGTCGGGGGCCCAGAGGGGGGCTGGGGTCCGTTGGGATATCGCGGCGGCTGGGCCCGGACCTCGCTCCGCGAGCGAATACGCACGGGCGGTTCAAACACCGCCCTCCCAGGACGATAAGATCATCCATATGACCGAATTGCCCGGACGCAGTTGGCAGGACTTGGCGGACGCGGCGGGTAAGCGCTCCGAGGTGCCCGAGGGACTCTGGATGCGCTGCCCGGAATGCGAGGCGATGGTCTACCGCAAGACCGTGGAGCAGAACCTGCACGTTTGTCCCGAGTGCGACTACCACCACCGCATCGGCGCCGACGAGCGGACCCGACAGCTGTGCGACACGGGCAGCTTCGAGCCGATGTGGGAAGACCTGCGCCCCACCGACCCGCTGGGCTTCGTCGACCTGCACGCGTACAAGAATCGCCTGGCCACGGAGCAGGCCAAGACCGGGCACGCCGACGCGTTGGTGTGCGGCACGGGCTTCATCAAGGGCCGGCGTGTGGTGCTGGCTTGCATGGACAACCGGTTCATGATGGGCTCGATGGGCAGCGTCGTCGGTGAGAAAATCACCCGCTCGATCGAAAAGGCAATCGAGACGGACCTGCCGCTGATCATCGTCAGTTGCTCCGGCGGGGCACGCATGCAGGAAGGGGCCCTGAGCTTGGCGCAGATGAGCAAGACCGCCGCGGCCCTGGCCAGGCTGGACGCGGCAGGGGGGCTGTTCATCAGCGTGTTGACGGACCCGACCACCGGCGGGGTGACCGCCAGCTTCGCGATGCTGGGGGATTTCATCGTCGCCGAACCCAGGGCGCTGATCGGCTTCGCCGGCCCGCGCGTGATCGCCAACACCGTCCGCCAGGAGCTGCCGCGGGGCTTCCAACGCAGCGAGCACCTGCTTCAGAAGGGCTTCATCGACCGCGTGGTGCACCGCAAGGACCTGCGGAGCGAGATCGGCCGGTTCATCGACTACGCCGGCAAGTAAACCGCGTTGACGCACGGCCGCGGGCCGGTACCGGATGGCATCGTGCCGCCACGGATGGGCGCCCGTCGGCCGCGGATAGGTATGCGAAGGTTTCTCGCGAACGCCCGGGCCATGTTGGGCCGAGTCGCAGCCGCTGTGTCGCTGACCCTGGCGCTCCACGCGGCGCCGGCTCCACAGGCCCACGCAGCCGAGCTGGCCACGCTGAGCAGCCGGTTCTACACGATCCGAACCGACTTGCAGACCAAAGAAGTCCGGCACTACGCCGAACACATGGACGCCGTGTTCGAGGAGTACACGCGCCGCTTCGCCTCTTTCAAAGCCCGCGACCGCCGGCCGATGCCCCTGTACCTGTTCCGCACGCGGGAACGGTACCTGGCCCACCTGGCTCAATACGGGATCAACGGGGCGGCCAGCGGCGGGATGTTCTTCGTCCAGCCGCAAGCTCAGGGCCTGGCCACGTTCATCGAGGACCTGCCTCGATCGGCCGCGTTCCAGACGTTACAGCACGAAGGGTTTCACCAGTTCGCTTACGCGTACATCGGCCCGGACCTGCCGCTGTGGGTCAACGAGGGCCTGGCGGTGTACTTCGAGTCCGGGGTGCTCATACGCGGGCAGTTGAGGCTGGGCCTCGCCGACCCCGCACGGGTCGAGTCGGTGAAACGCGCCATCCGGCTGAAACAAGCCTTCGGCCTCGACGAGCTGCTGAACATCACCCCCACCCAATGGCACCAGAACATGATCGACAGCGACGAAAGGGGCGAGCTGCAATACAACCAGTGCTGGTCGATCGTGTCGTTCCTGGTGGACGCCGATCGCGGCAAATACCGGCCGGCGTTCGAGAAATACCTGACCCTGGTCAGCAGCGGCCGGCCCAGCGACCGGGCGTTCCGCCAGGCCTTCGGCACCGAGGAGCTCGAGCCCCTCCGCAGGCTGTGGGAGGCCTACGCCCTACAGGTCCAGTCCGACCCGGTCAGCATCGCTATCTACCGTATGCAGTTTCTCGCCGAGGGGCTGCTCGCGCTGACCGAGCACGGCGAGACGATGCCGAAAACCACCGACGAGCTCCGCTGGCGGCTGCAGGAATTACAGTTCGAACTAACCCGCACGCACCACGGCCGCACACAGAAGCTCACCAGCATGGACGAGTCGCTTTACACCTACCCGCGCCCCAGTCAACCCGACGGCAAGTTCGTCCTGCTCGAGCCGGCCGCGCAAGGCCTGCCCCCGCGCATCACCGCCCCGGGCTTGTCCCCCGAGCCCACCCTCTACTGGACCCGCACCACCGACGGCACCCTGCAACACGACGTGGAATACCGGTGACGCGCCAGGCTGGCAAGGATGGCACCCTCTAACGGCGGCGCAGCCAGAGGCGTTGTCGGTTTCGGAGGATTCACATCACCAGCGCATCCAGCGACGCTAGCCCCAGCGGCTCCTTCACAAAGAACGGCTCGGCGTAGGCGGTGCCGATCCGGCTGCCCATGTACCCGTTCATCTGCCGCAGCCACGTGACCACCGGCCGGTTCTTCTCGGGGATCACGAACTGGGATTCGTACGCGAGG
>JAJUHR010000096.1 GCA_029267795.1 Planctomycetota bacterium | reverse complement strand
GCGCGTTGCTCTGCCACGGCGACTGGTGCTTGATCAGCTCGTCGAACGCGCCGGTCGTATCGGCCGGCATCAGGTCGCTGTTCAGCAAAACCACCATCGCGTCGTTGTAATTCTCCGCCGGCACGAACAACTGGCCGTTCTCGGTGACCACCTCGATCCCCGCCCCCTGCAGACGCGCGATCACCTCCGACTGCCGCTCCGCTGCGAACTGCGTGATCGGGTACAGGTCCGACAGGCCCGCGTACTGCAGCAGCACCCAACCCACCAGCAGAAAAATGATCAGCAGGCACCCGATCAACCACGCGGCCGTCGGTGACAGTTGACCAAGAAAAGCCTTCGCCTGGGCGTACAGGTTCTTCAGGAATTGCATGGACCGGCTCTCAATCCATTAAGGCCTGTCACTCATCAAAAATCCGGCCGGTCCTCCATGACCAGCCCCGTCACCCCCCTGGCCCACCTCTGAACCAGCCGCGGGTGTCAACCCGCGGTTTGCCCCCCTCTCCCTGAGGGAAAGGCCGGGTGAGGGTGAGTCGCTCCTCACCCTTGTCACGCCTTAACTCACGCCAAACAACACCTTATCCTCACACGCGGATCTGTTTGATCTCCTCGTACGCGTCGATCAGCTTGTTCCGCACCTCCAGCAGCAATTGGAACGCCAGATCGGCCTTCTGCTTCGCGATGAACACGCCATCCACGTCGTCCCGTCGCCCCGAATATAAATCCTCGATGGCCCGGGCCGCATCCTGCTGCAACCGGTTGACCTGTTCGAGGTTTTTCATCAGCACGTCTTTGAAACTGGCGGTGGGCGCCCCCTGCGGGCCGGAAACCGGCCCTGGCCGCACCGGTTGCAGCCCACCCGCCCCCCCGACGCTCCCCATCCCACCCGCTATGCCCAATGGATCCGCCATGCCTCACCTCGACGCAGCTGTCCGCCGCGCCCCACGCTCGCTCCGCCCGATCACGCCAGCAACCGCAGGCTCGACCGCAGCATCGACTTCGTCGCTTCCGCCGCGGTGATGTTCGCCTCGTACGCCCGGCTGGCCTCCAGCGCGTTGACCATCTCCACCGCGCTGTCGATGTTCGGGTAATCCACGTATCCTTGCGCGTCCGCCGCCGGGTGCCCCGGCGAATACACCTTCCGAAACGGGCTTGGGTCCAGCACGATCTCCCGCACGTGCACGCCCTCGCCCCGGCCCGTCACCGGATCGCCCGGCGCCAGCAGCGCAACGCGCCGACGGAACGGGGCGTACCCGCCCTGGGCGTCGTAGATCGAATCCTTGTTGGCTAAGTTCGCCGCGATCACTTCCATGCGAGTCCGCTGAGCGACCAGTGCAGAAGTTGAAACGTCCAATACTCCAAACATGCTTTTCGTCATCCCAAAGCGGTTGTCAAGACTCACATACGAATCCACAGGTTTTCAACCCTGCCACGGCCCCTCCAAGTTCCGCAGTTTACCCATCCTCCATCACACCCGCCCGCGGATCGCCGCCGACAGGGTCTGGAACTCGCCCCGCAGCAGCTCGATCGCCGAGCTATGCACCATCGTGTTTTCCGCCAGGTGCTGCATCGTGCGTTCCAGGTCGCGGTCGTTGCGGTCGTGGTAGAGCACACCCCGGTGCACCAGCGCGGATTGGGCCTCGATCCCATCCGGCAAAAACCGCAGTTCTCGGGTGTCTCGCAGCTCCAGTGGCCCAGCCGCAGGATCAGCACCCCCACGCCGCCGCTCGATCGCCTCGCGCAGCGCCGCCTGGAACGACGACGGGTCCAGGTCCCGAGCCTGAAAATACGGCGTCGACAGGTTCGCGATGTTGTGCGCTAAGACCCGGTGCCGCTCCTGCGTGAACTGGATCACGCGCTGCAGCGCCGGCATCGCCCCGCTGTCGAACATCCCGTCGATCATCGGACGACCCTTAAACCGATCCCTGCGCCACGATCAGCAATCCCGGTGCCGCCCCCTCAACCACACCGAGCAAACCCGATCAAGCATGCAATTCACCCGATGAAGCACCTACTTCGCTGCGCAACTATTGCGCACCTCGACCCAAACTTGCGCCCATGACCGTGGGGTCCGCCGTGCGAACCACTAAGCTAACAACCCCGATCCCTCAGATCGTCTGGGCCACCAGGTCCTGCTCCTTCCAACGCTTCAACTTCAACCCCAGCGTCCGCACGCCGATGCCCAGCGCTTCCGCGGTCCGCTGCCGATTCCCGTTGAACTCCCCGAGGGTGCGGACGATCTGCTCACGCTCCAGGTCCTCCAGCCGCTTCGTCGCCAACCCCCCGCCCGCCGCCTCCGGACCTGCCGACTCAGGGCACACCAGCCACGGCTGGATCATCCCCCCGGTCACCACCGGGCCCTTGCTCAGCACGCTCGCCCGCTCGCAGATGTTCTGCAACTCACGCACGTTGCCCGGCCATCGATACGCCTTCATCAGCTCCATCGCCTCCGCGTCGAATTGCTTCGGCTCCCGCCCCTCACGCATCGCCACCTGCGCCATGAAGTGCTCGACCAGCAGCGGGATGTCTTCCGCGCGATCTCGCAGCGGCGGCAAATGGATCGGCAGCACGTTCAGCCGATAGAACAAATCCCCGCGGAACTGACCCCCCCGCACCGCCCCCGCCAAGTCCCGGTTCGTCGTCGCGATCACCCGCACGTCCACCGCCATCGTCAGGCTCGAGCCCACCCGCTCGAACTGTCGCTCCTGCAGCACGCGCAGCAGCTTCGCCTGTAGCTGCGGGCTGATCTCGCTGATCTCGTCCAGCAACAGCGTCCCTCCGTCCGCCAGCTCGAACCGCCCCTTGCGCATCTTGTCCGCCCCGGTGAACGCCCCCTTTTCGTGCCCGAACAGCTCGCTCTCCAGCAGACCGCTCGACAGCGCCGCGCAGTTCAGGCACAGCATCACCCGCTCCCGCCGCAGGCTGTGCGCGTGGATCGTCCGCGCCACCACCTCCTTGCCCGTGCCCGATTCGCCGCTGATCAGCACCGTCCCGTGGCTCTGCGCAATCTGCCGGATCTGCTGCGCGATCTGCCGCATCGCCGGCGACCGGCCCACCAGCACCGGCACCTCCTGGTAACCCCGCCCCTGCGTCCGCAACGCCGCGTTCTCCTGCAGCAGCCGCCGATGTTCCACCGCCCGACGCACCGTCATCACCAGTTGGTCGCCCTCGAACGGCTTCTGGATGAAGTCGTACGCCCCCTGCTTCATCGCCCGCACCGCCGATTCGACCGACCCGTACGCCGTCATCACCACCACGGGCACCTGGTCGTCCACCTGCCGCAGACGCTCCAGCAGCTCCAGGCCGTCCATCTCCGGCATCTTCAGGTCTGTCAGCACCATCGCCGGCCGGTGGCGTGTCAGCAGGCCCAGCGCCGCCCCCGCGTCCGCCGCCGCCACGACGTGGTACCCCGCCTGCTGCAGCGCCGCCCCGACGCTGTCACGCATCATCTGCTTGTCGTCAACCACCAGGACTTTCTCGCTCATAACCGCACTCCACGCCGCCTGATTATTCACCGCCCTGCGAAGACGAACCCTCCTCCGTCATCGCACACACCCCGCCCTCGGCCTCATCCGCCGCCGGCAGCCGCAGCTCGAACACCGCCCCGCCGTCGTTGTACACGCTGATCGCCCCGCCGTGCGCGTCCACAATCCGGTGTACGATCGCCAA
This sequence comes from Planctomycetota bacterium, assembly GCA_029267795.1. Taxonomy (GTDB): domain Bacteria; phylum Planctomycetota; class Phycisphaerae; order Phycisphaerales; family Phycisphaeraceae; genus JAJUHR01. The sequence continues at coordinate 3,302 of JAJUHR010000096.1, read as the reverse complement.
CCCCAGCCCTGTCCCGGCGCTCCGCGTCGTGAAAAACGGGTTGAAGATCCGGTCTACGTCGGCCTCCGCGATCCCCGGGCCGCTGTCGCGCACCATCAGCACGACCTGCCTGCCCTCCCGGTACGCACCCAGCGTTAACACCCCCACGCACCCCCCAGTACCACGCCCCCGGGCGCCCTCCGCCATCGAGTCCACCGCGTTGCGCACCAGGTTCAACACCGCTTGGTGCAGCCAATCCGGGTCTGCACGCACGGCTAGCGCCCGCCGCGCATCCCGGGCCGCCGCCCCCACACGCTGAACCAGGACCCCCGCCGCTTCGATCCCCGGCTGATGCGAATCCAGCGCCCGATCGATCAACCGGCTCACCTCCAGCCGCACGGGCCGGAGCCTGAACGGCTTGGCGAAACTGAGCACGTCGCTGACAATCGCGTCCAGCCCCCGCACCGCCGCGACGATCTTGTCCGCCGTCTGCGCCGCTTCCATCCGGTCGAACCGCTCACCGCCGCTGCGCAGCCCCTGGGCCAGCACGCCCGCGTACAGCTGGATCGCCGCCAGCGGGTTGCGCACCTCGTGCGCGATCCCCGCCGCCATCTCCCCCAGCGCCGCCAGTTGCTTCGACCGCTGCAGCTGCGCGTCGGTGCTCGCCAGCTTCTCTTGCAGCCGGACCACCTCCGCTCGCAAAGCCTCGTGGCTCTCCTGCAGGCTCTTCGTCACCCGGTTGTACGCGCCGACGATCTCCGCCAGATCGTCCAGCCGCTGACGAGAGAGGTCTGCGCCGGCCTCCACCCCCACCGGCGCACCGCACGCCTGCTCCGCCCGTGGCTGGACCGCCAGCGGCACCGCCTCCCCAAGCGGGTTGTGCAGCTCCAGTGACATCCGTCGTGTTATCCCCGGCTGTCGGTGAAGCGGTTCCCCACCGCGGGGGGCACCTTGTAGGCTCGCATCGCCCGGGACGTGTGAGAAATCCGGCCCATCCCTGCCGCCAGACGGCTCTTGCCCTCCTCCAGCTGCCGCCGTGCTAGGTTGTCTCGCTCGATGATCTCGCCGAGGGTCTGCTGGACCTGCTTCAGAAGCTCCCCGACGTGCTGACGCTGCGGCTCGCTCATCTGCGACCAGTACCGCGACCACCCCCGCCGGTACGGCTCGAAATCCGCGTTCACCACCGCCAGCCGGTCGATCACCTGCCGCCGCTGCCCCAGCACCGTCAACAACCCCTCCGATGACCCGCCGGATATCTGCTGGTCCTGCTCGCCCCCCAACGTCTTCAGCTGCATGTACAGCCCGCGCTGCAGTTCCAGCAGCTCCACCAGACCGTCGACGCTCAAACACGCGGCTTCGGGAACGATCGTCGCAGAGGGTGCGGCCATCCTGACCTCGCCTTTCAGCCGGTTCCAACCGGCGCTAACGCGTGCCCCGGGAACGCCGTCCAAGCGGCCCGGTCGCACAGCACAGATTACTTATCGGCACAAGCGGGCGTTTTCCTTCCGCCATCGCCCCAGCCCCAAGCGCCGCCCCCCTGCATCAGGGCGCCCCCACACCGGCCGGCTCGGGACGCGCGCTCGCCTGCGAACCGAACAAATCCAGCTCGCTGCTCCAACGCAACCACTCCTGCCAATGCTCACGCGTCATCGGCAGGCTCGGGTCGTCGAACGCCTGCTCCGGGATCCGCTTCAACTGCCACCGCGCCCGGTCGTTGGCGATCTTCGCCTCCTGCGGTCGGCCCAGCTCACAGTACGCGTTGACGATCTGCACCAACGCCACCAGCGAAGCCGGGTCGTTCTCCCACCGCCGCGCCGCCAGATCATACAGATCGATCGCCTGCTCGTACCGGCCCAAGTCGTACACGCAGTCGGCCCGGTAGAAATACGCGTTCCGCAGGAACAGCTTCTCCAACGCCGTCCGCGCCGACTCCGGCTTGGCCTCCAGCTCACCGATCGCCGCCCCAAACAGCCCCTGCGCCTCCTCCAGCCGCCGCGCCCGCTCCCGCTTTAACGCCGCCTGTTTCGGCTGAGGCATCGGCTCCAGCAGGTCCTTGTCGATCTGCTCCACCGACAGCCGGTACGCGTCCGCCAGCCGGAACCGCAGCTCCGCGCCCTGCGCAGCCTGACCGTACCGTTGCACCGCCTCGCTAAGCCTGCCGATCGCCTCCTCGTACCGCCCCAGTTGGTGGTAGAGCTTCCCCAGTTCGATCAGCGCCAGCTCGTACTGCACGCTCTCCGGCGTGATCGCGGGGTGGTCCGTCACCACGTGCAGCAACACCCGCTCGGCGTTCTCAAAGTCGCCCATCGACTCCCGGCACTGAGCCAACGGCACCAGACTGGCGTACGCCTCCGGGCTCCTGCCGTTTCCCTCGATCAACTCGGTGAACAGCTGCACCGCCGTCTCGTGCTGCCCGATCGATTGGTACGCCACGCCCAGCAGCCGCATCGCCTCCAGTTGCCGCGGGTCCTGCGGGCGAGACCGCACGAACTCCGCGTACACCTCGATCGCCTTGTCCCACATCTGCGCCCGGTCGTAACACCGCGCCGCGTTCCACAGGCTGTCCGCGAACGCCTGCTCGTCGGTGCCCATCGTCTGCTCCGCGTGCCGCATGTAATAGCTCGCCGCCTCGCCAAAGTGCACCGCTGCCTCCTGAAACCTCATCTTTGCCGCCGGATCGGTCCGCTTGACCCGGGCCGCTTCCCGGTCCGCCGGCGCCTCCCCGCCCCACGCCTCCCGCAGCCGCAGCTCCCCGATCCGCTCGTGCGTCGACGCCAGCTCGATCAGCAGGTCCGCCGGGTAATTCGGCTCGTACAGCGGCCGCACCAGGTTCAGGTACTCCAGCGCCACGTTGTAGTCCTCGTGCGTCAAGTTGAACTCGTAATGAGAGCGGATCGCACCGGCCAGCAATTTCACCCGCTGCGCATCCCGGGGTTGGGCACCCGCCACCGCCGCCACCGCCCGACCGAAGTGCTCCACCGCCTCGGGGTGGACCCCCAGCCGGGCCTCGCAGTCCGCCCGCCCGATCAGCGCCTCCAGGTGCGTCGCCGCCGCCGGGTATTGCTCCTCAGCCGCCGCGAACCCCTCCAACGCCGCCCGCACGTCCCCGGTCTCCGCCAGCTCCACCTGCGCCAGCCCCACGAGCACCTGGGCGTTGGTGTCGTCGTTGACGTCCAGCTTTTGCTGGGCCAGCCGGTACCACCGCTGGGCCTGGCGATAATCCCCCGCGCTTTGGTACGCCTGCGCCAGCAGCGCCTGCAGCGCGCCCAGGTCCCCCTCCCCACCCTCGTCCATCAGCACGATCATCCGCCTCTGCAGGTACT
>JAJUHR010000192.1 GCA_029267795.1 Planctomycetota bacterium | reverse complement strand
TTGGGTCCTGCACCGCGAGCCACGGAGGGGGGTGAAGTCGCCGCTGCCGCCGGAGGTGAATCCGACTCGTCGGGGTGGATCGTCAAGACCCTCGGGGCGCTGGCGGTGGTGATCGGGCTGATCTTCGTGGTGCGTTCGTTGCTCGGACGCGTAGCCGGGTCGGTGACGAGCTCGGCGTTCAGCCCGGCGGTGGAGGTGCTTAGCCGGGTGACGGTGGCGCCGCGCAACCACATCTTGCTGGTTCGGCTGGGGAAGCGCGTGCTGGTGCTGGGGGACTCATCGGCTGGGCTGCGGAGGCTGGCGGACATCACGGAACCGGATGAGGTGGCGGGGGTGCTGGCGGCCGTCGGCGCGGGCAAGGTGAACAGCATTAGCCGGGGGTTTGGGCAATTGCTGGAGCGGTTCAATCGGGACTACCGCCCCGAGGAGGAGTGGGTGGAGGAAGGGGCCGATCGCCACGAACACGCTGTGGATCGGGCTCGCGACCAAGTGGGGAGCCTACTGAGCCGCGTGCGGGCCTTGTCCGGGCGGGGAGGTGGGCGATGACCGGCGCGCTGGGGCGATGGTCGGCTGCCGTGGCCAGGGCGACCGCGTTGGTTTGTGCCGCGGTGGCTTGGGAGCCGGTGGGTTTCGCTCAAACGGTGCCGCAGCGTCCCGCGGCCGAGGGCGTTGAAGCCCGGCGGGTCGATCCGCCGGGGGGCGGCGGGGCGATGAACCCGATCGCGATTTTGCAGAACGCCAGCGAAGCGATATCGGGCGGGCAGGCGGGGGGCACCGCTGCGGGCGAACCGCGCATCGGGCTGAACTCGGCCCTGTCGATCGTGATCCTGTTGACGGTGCTGTCGATCGCGCCGGCGCTGCTGGTGTTGACGACCAGCTTCACGCGGATCGTGATCGTGTTGTCGTTGCTGCGGCAGGCGATCGGGACGCAGTCGCTGCCGCCGAGCCAGGTGGTGGTGGGGCTGGCGATGTTCCTGACGTTCCTGGTGATGTCGCCGACGTTCGAGCGGATCAACCGCGAGGCGATCGGGCCGCTGCAGAGCGCCCAGATCGATCAGTTGACCGCCTGGAAGCGGGCGTGTCAGCCCATGCGGGACTTCATGTTCGAGCAGATCGAGTACTCCCAGAACTGGGGCGATGTGTACATGTTGCTCAGTTACCGCGGCGTGGACGTGTCGGACCCGGGGAAGCTCAAGCGTTCGGACGTGGACATGCTGACGCTGATCCCGGCGTTCGTGCTCAGCGAGCTGAAAGTGGCTTTTTTGATGGGTTTTCGGCTGTACATGCCGTTCCTGGTGATCGACTTGGTGATCTCGAGCGTGCTGATCAGCATGGGGATGCTGATGCTCCCTCCGGTGCTGATCAGCCTGCCGTTCAAGCTGCTGTTGTTTGTGCTGGTGGACGGGTGGCAGCTGGTGGCAGGGAACCTGCTGAACAGCTTTGCGGTTCCGGGGGTGCCGGGGATTCCGGGGGTTCCCGGGATGGGGTGGTGAGCAGGAGAGGCGGCGATGTGTGCGCTGCGGCGCGCGGTCGTTGAATCGGCCGGCCGATGCATAGGAGTTGATAGCCATGACGATGGATCAGGCGGTGGACTTGGTGCGTGAGTCGTTCACGTTGATGCTGGTGCTCAGTGCCCCGGTGCTGGTGGCGGCGGTGGTGATCGGGCTGCTGATCAGCCTGTTCCAGGCGGTGACGCAGATCCAGGAGCAGACGCTGAGCTTCGTGCCGAAGATCGTGGGCATGGTCGTGGTGGCGATCGTGACGACGCCGTGGGTGGCGACACTGCTGATCGAGTACTCCAAGCGGATGTTCGGCGGGATGGATTGAGCGGGTCCGCCTTCATAAGGCAAGGAGAACCGGTTGCCGTTGAGTCTTGAGCCGCTCCTGGCGCATGTGCCGGCCTGGTTGCTGGTGCTGTTCCGGCTGACGGGCGTGTTTCTGTTCGCGCCGGTGTTCGGCAGCGTGGTGATCCCGGCGCGGGTGAAGGTGTTCCTGGCGCTGGGGTTGAGCTTCTGCGTGTACCCGGCGTTGCTGGAGCCGGGCAACCCTTCGGCGCGGCTGGTGACGCCGGTGGTGGAGTCCGGGCTTTCGCTGTGGGGCGTGGCCGGCGCGGTGGCGGTGGAGTTGCTGATCGGGATGGTGATCGGGTACGGGGCGAGCATGGCGTTGTTCGGCGTCCAGATTGCCGGTCACGTGATGGACCAGCAGCTGGGGCTGGGGCTGGCGGGGGTGATCAACCCGGAGTTCAACGAGCAGTCCGGGATCGTCAGCGAGGTGTATTACACGTTGGCGGTGGCGTTGTTCCTAATCGTCGGGGGACACCGCGTGGTGCTGGGGGCTTTGGTCGGGAGTTTTCAGCGCATCCCGCTGGGTGGGTTCCAAGTGGATGGGGCGGTGGCGGAGTTGGTGCTGGGGCTGTTCGCAACGATGCTGGACGTGGCGCTGCGGATCTCCGGGCCGCTGTTGTGTCTGGTGCTGCTGGAGACGGTGGCGTTGGGGTTCATCGCGCGGACGGTGCCGCAAATCAACATCCTGAGCGTGGGGTTTTCGTTGCGGATCCTGATCGGAATGTCGCTGCTGATCGGGGGGTTGGGGATCACCGCGGAGGTGTTCACCACCGAGCTTGAGCAGGCGCTGGGACGGCTGGTGGATTTCTTCGCGGGTTGGAAGGGCTTGCCCACGGGCTGACCGCGGGTTGAGGCGATGCAGGTCGGACCCGTGCGGACGCTGAGCAGGAAGCCAAGCGGCTATGGCAGAGAACAACTTCGATAAAACGGAAGCCCCTACGCCACGGCGGCGGCAGGAGGCGCGAGAGGAGGGCAACATCGCCCGCAGCACGGACCTGACGGCGGCGTGCATGTTGCTGGCCAGCGTGTTGCTGCTGCACCACTACGGCCTGGGCGTGTTGATGGACTTGAAGCGTGTGGTGTGGTCGATGCTCACCCCGGCGGGAGGGGGTAACCCGGCGCGGGTGGACGGGTTGACGGAGTTGCCCGGGATCGCGGCCCGGTTGGCGCTGGGGGCCGTGATGCCGCTGGTGCTGGGAATCACGGCGGCGGGCGTGCTGGCGAGCGTGGGGCAGGTGGGGTTTGTCGTCACCACCAAGCCGCTGCAGCCGAGCTGGTCGAAGCTGTCGCCGTTGCGGGGGCTAAGGAACCTGTTCAACCTCCGCGGGGGGATGCGGCTGGCGATGAGCCTGACGAAGCTGTCGGTGATCGCTGCCACGGCGGCGTGGGTGATCCTGCGAGACGTGCCGGGGATCCTGGCGCTGAGCGAGTTGGAGTTGATGCCGATGTTCGGCGCCGCGTGCGAGATGGTGTACGCGCTGGCGCTGAAGCTGGCGGCGGTGCTGATCGCGCTGGCGCTGATCGACTATGCGTTCAACCGCTGGCAGCACGAGCGCGACCTGCGGATGACCAAGGAGGAGGTCAAGGAGGAGCTCAAGCGCATGGAGGGGGACCCGCTGATGAAGCAACGGCGGGCGCGGGTGGCGCGTCAGCTGGCGCTGCAGCGGATCGGCCAGAGCGTGCCCAAGGCGGACGTCGTGGTGACTAACCCGACGCACTACGCGGTGGCGCTGCGGTACGACTCGGGGACGATGGCGGCGCCCAAGGTCGTCGCCAAGGGGGCGGACTTCCTGGCGATGCGGATCCGTCAGTTGGCGGTGATGCACGGCGTGCCGATCGTCGAACGCAAGGAGCTGGCCCGGGCGCTGTACAAGAGCGTAGAGGTCGGTCGCGAGATCCCGGCCCAGTTCTACAGCGCCGTGGCGGAGATCCTGGCGTACGTGTACCGGCTCAGCGGCCGCAAGACCGCGTAATCGAGCGGCCGGCGCCGTGGGGGGTGTGTGGCAGGGTAAAAAGGTCGGGGCGTCTTAGAAGAAAGTCATGGCGCAACAGCCCGCAAGAGCCGTATTGCCGGGGTGGGTGCAACGGATCAGCCAGTACCAGTCGCTGTTCGTGCCGCTGGCGTTCATCGGCTTGTTGGTGGTGGTCGTGGTGCCGATGCCGCCGGTCCTGATGGACGTGCTGATCGCGTGCAACCTGGCGCTGGCGGCGATCATCCTGCTGACGACGATCTACATCGAGACGCCGCTGGATTTCTCGGTGTTCCCGTCGCTGCTGCTGGGCACGACGCTGCTGCGGCTGGTGCTGAACATCGCCACGACGCGGTTGATCCTGGCGGCGGACGCGCAGACGGCCGAGGAGGCGACCGCGGTGGCGGGGAAGGTGATCGAGTCGTTCGCCCACTTCGTCGCGGGCGATTCGCTGGTCGTCGGGCTGGTGCTGTTCGTCATCCTGATCATCGTGCAGTTCGTGGTGGTGACCAAGGGCGCCACGCGGATCAGCGAGGTGGCGGCGCGGTTCACGCTCGACGGCATGCCCGGCAAGCAGATGGCGATCGACGCGGACCTGAACGCGGGGCTGATCAACGAGGCGGAGGCCCGGCGGCGGCGGCAGATGATCGCGCAGGAGGCGGACTTCTACGGGGCGATGGACGGTGCGGCCAAGTTCGTCCGGGGCGATGCGGT
>JAJUHR010000203.1 GCA_029267795.1 Planctomycetota bacterium | reverse complement strand
TCGCCGTGTTGGAAAGCTCTCGCACGACGAACCCCTGCACATGGGAGCAAGAGGATTCCAGGTCCTCCAGGTTCACGCCGTAGTTCCCGATCAGCGGGTAGGTCATCGCGACGATCTGGCCGGCGTAGGAAGGGTCGGTCAGCACCTCCTGGTAGCCGGTGAGGGAGGTGTTAAAGCACACCTCACCCTCGATCGTTCGTGGCCGAGAAACCCCGAACGCCCAGCCGCTGAAAACGCTGCCGTCCTCCAGCGCCAGGCGCGCCCGCAATGGCTTTCGCGTTGAATCCGGCGGTCCGCTCGTGATATCACCGTGTTCGATGGGAGACTCTTGCATATCGCCCAAATTATAAAGCCGATGACGCGGCCCAGCGCTCCCCCGCCACCTTGCCTAAAACCGGTTTCTAAACCCCGCTCCCCTTAGGGAAGAGGCGGCGTGAGGGGTGTAACCCCCGGAAACTCCCCGAAAAAATCACCGGTCCATCCCTCACCCCAACCCTCTCCCAACCCGGGAGAGGGGGTTATAAAATTGTCCCCCCCCAAAAAAAAAGCCCAGGTCTGGCGACCCGGGCAAAACTCTTGGCTCAACCACCCCAACCCGCGATCCCCCACCGCGAGGGAACACGGCCAAGCCTGATTTTTCAGATCAGCTTGTCGACCTTGGCCATGTGCAGGATCAGGTCCACGACGCGGTTGGAGTACCCCCACTCGTTGTCGTACCAGGCCACGAGCTTGAAGAAGTTGCTGTTGAGCTCGATACCGGCCTCGGCGTCGAAGATCGAGCTGCGCGGGTCGTGGATGAAGTCGCTGGAGACCACCGGGTCCTCGGTGTACCCCATGATGCCCTTGAGGCGGCCCTGCGAAGCCTCTTTAATCTTCTGGCAGATCTCCTTGTAGCTCGTGGGCTTCTTGGTGCGGACCGTCAGGTCCACGACGGACACGTCCGCGGTCGGGATGCGGAACGCCATGCCGGTGAGCTTGCCCTTGAGTTCCGGGATCGCCAGCCCCACGGCCTTGGCAGCCCCCGTCGAAGAGGGGATCACGTTAAACCCGGCGGCACGGCCCCCACGCAGGTCCTTCTTGCTCGGGCCGTCCTGCGTCGGTTGCGTCGCCGTCACCGCATGCACCGTGGTCATCAGCCCCTCTTCGATCCCGAAGTGGTCGTGGACCACCTTGGCCAGCGGCGCCAGGCAGTTGGTCGTGCAGCTGGCGTTCGATACCACCGTGTGCTTGGCCGGATCGAAGGTATTTTCGTTCACGCCCATCACGAACGTGGGCACCTGTTCGGGGCTCTTCGTGGGCGCGGAGATGATCACGCGCTTCGCACCCGCGGTCAGGTGCTTGCTGGCGTCCTCGTAGCCCGTGAAGAGCCCCGTGGACTCCACCACGTAGTCGGCCTTGAGCTTGCCCCACGGAAGCTGCGTCGGGTCCTTCACCGCGGACACGGGGATCTTCTTCCCGTTGACGATCAGGGCGTCCTCGGTGGATTCGACGGTCCCGTCGAATCGGCCGTGGGTCGAGTCGTACCGCAGCAGGTAAGCCAGATTCTCCGGGGGGAACAGGTCGTTGATCCCGACGAAGTCGATCTTGGGGTTGTTGCACGCGGCGCGGAACACGAGGCGGCCGATGCGTCCGAAGCCGTTGATTGCTACTTTGACTGGCACGGTTGGGTCTCCATCGTTTCTTCGCGGCGCTAGGTAGGCCGGCATCACCCGCCGGACGCCTCTGCCCCACGCACCTCAGGGAAGCCGGCACCCTGCCGATATCGCTCCGGGAGCCCTATCGCCCGCAGGTCACGAGGCGCCCTGATTGCGTCAGCCCCAGCGTCTGATCGAAGGACGCATTAAGGTAGGCGCTGGGCCTTGCCTGTCAAGTGAATTACGCCCGAGGCTCGCCCCCAGGTTCGATGTACCTCCCAATGACCCCTGAACTTGCCATCGGGATCGTCTTTTTAGATTTTTGTCCTTGGCGGTTCGCCTGTAGATCACGGTGTCCAGCCCAGCCTGCCGTCCGGCAGCCGGATCGCCCGGCGATGCGAGCGACGCTATTTGCCGACAGTTCGATGCCCGGTTCGCAACCCCCACCCCCTGCTGCACGCGGATCAAAAAAAACAACCCCCGCCGCACAGGGCAAGGGTTGTTTTTTGCGTAATACGCCCTCGACGCGTTTGCGCACAGCGCCGTGCAGATCCCAAGGACCTGCAAGACGCCGGATCCAGCACCGGTCAAGCGACGTTCGTAGCGGTTCGGGCCGCCGGGCTTTCATAGCCCTCGACGACGAAGTCGATGGTTTTTTGAAGGGTTTTCCGCCAAAGCGTCTCGAGTTGGGGTCCGAATTGTTTGTCACACAGGGAAAGGGCTTTGATGAAGCTTTCGAGCCAGTATTTGTACAGGCTCGGGGGAATGTTCAGGCGAGTCTTGCTGTGGCTCTCTCGGATGCGTGCGATGCCGTCGCGGCCGACAGGGTTGTTGTCGGCGAACATGATCGCAAGGCTGATGCCCCTGCGGAGCAGTTTTTTCTGTTGAACAAAGTCGGTCTTGGCGAATCGGGGTTTGACGTCTGGATGGCTGTTCAAAAAGATCTCATAGAACTTATCGATCAGCTGACCGCTGACGGTGGCACGCCCGAAACTTTCCTGAACTTGAGTGATTTCTGCTCCCATGGAACTACCTCTTTCTCCTTTCACGTCGATTTAGGGGTTAAAACAACAGCAAACAGCCTAAAACACATCGAAAAACGCTTGTAAGTACGCCCCGCTCCGGATGAGCATACTAAGGGACACAATAGTCCCTTTTAAGCATTTTCCTGTTTTCGGTAATCCCGCTTGAAGTCTTTAGAAGGCGAATCGAAATACCACCCTGCCCCGTCTAAATGACCCGAAATTAAATCGGTTATGAAAAGACAATCGATGAGCAGAATGATGGGAAAAATCGAACACGCATGAAGCGAAAGAGGAAGGAGAGGCGAAGAGAAGAGTGCGATACCTTATCCGGCAGCCCCGCTAGGGCAAGGCAAACGTCACGAAGGTCTTTCCCTTCCCCTCCACCCGGACACGCCCTGGCCTTCTAAGACCGACGCTCCCCTAGCTGCTTGATCGCCCTGGAAGATCAAAAAAAACAGATCGCCTTTTTAGCCATCGACACGCGCCTCCATGTTGCCCAACGTCCTGCTAGGGCGGTTTGCTGTTCCGGTAGATCGCGATGGAGCGCAGGGCGCCTGCCGATAGAGCGTAGTGACACCACGGCCCTTACCGGGATCGGCGCACCGCTACGCCCTGCCCCCCCACGGCAGGGCACCACGATTGAAAACCGCTAGAATAAATCGATTGCGCCAGCGGCTGGGACTCCGCGGCTGAACTCAAAGTCCCATCGACCCCATGACCAAGCGATTGACAACCCAACCGACGGTGGACGAGGCCCTGCTGGAACGGCTGGGCCTGGGCCGCGGCCATTGCATCGTCGTGGGCCTGCAATGGGGCGACGAGGGCAAGGGCAAGGTCGTCGACCTGCTGGCCCCCCAATACGACGTGGTCGTGCGGTACAACGGCGGGGCGAACGCGGGCCACTCGGTCCACGTCGGCAACGAGCGCTACGCCCTGCACCTGATCCCCTCGGGCATCCTCTACCCCGACAAGATCAACGTGCTGGGCAACGGTGTCGTCGTCGACCCGGCGGCGTTGATGGCCGAGATCCATGGGCTGCGCGAGCGCGGCGTGACGATCGGCGAGGGGTTCCGCGTCAGCAACCGGGCCCACGTCGTGTTCCCTTACCACAAGCTGCTCGACAGCTTGCTCGAGGCTGCCGCCGGCGCCGCACGCGGGGACGACCAGAAAATCGGCACCACCGGCCGCGGGATCGGCCCCTGCTACGCCGACAAGGCCCTGCGCACCACCGCGATCCGCATGGGAGACCTGCTCAACCCCGACCGCCTGGCCGCCAGGCTGCGCCTGATCGTCACGATCAAAAACCCGCAATTGGCGGCGCTGGCGCAGCAATTCGACCGGCCCTTCGAACCCTTCGACGCCCAGCAATTGGCGCAGGAGTACGCCCAATACGGCCGCGACCTGCGCCCGCACATCTGCGACACCACCGAGCTGCTGCACGACGCGATGGACGCCGGAAAACAACTCCTCTTCGAGGGCGCCAACGCCACGCTCCTGGATATCGACCACGGCACGTACCCGTTCGTCACGTCGAGCAACTGCTCTTCCCTCGGAGCGGCCACGGGCACCGGCGTGCCGGGTTCCAAAATCAGCCACATCCTCGGCGTCGTCAAGGCGTACGCCACCCGCGTCGGTGGCGGGCCCATGCCCACCGAGCTCCGCGACGCCACCGGCGACCGCATCCGCGAAAGCGGCAACGAGTACGGCAC
>JAJUHR010000410.1 GCA_029267795.1 Planctomycetota bacterium | reverse complement strand
GCGGGTGCCGATCTGGAGGCAGTCGGCGTAGCGTGCGACCAGGTCGACGTCGCTGGGGGTCAGGACCTCGGTGACCACCGCCAGGCCGGTTTCCGCGCGGGCGGCGGCGAGCAGCTTTAGGCCGTCCTCGCCGAGCCCCTGGAACGTGTAGGGGTTGGTGCGGGGTTTGAAGGCGCCGCCCCGCAGGGCGTGGGCCCCGGCGGCCTTGACCATGCGGGCGGTCTCCAGGATCTGCTTTTCGCTTTCGACGCTGCACGGGCCGGCGATGACCTGGATGCGCTTGCCCCCGATGACGCACCCGGGGCTGACCTTCACCTGCGTGCGCTCCTTCTTGGACTCCCGGGCGGCCAGCTTGTACGGGTGCAGGATCGGAACGACGCGGTCGACTCCGGGGGCTTGCTCCAACGGCCCCTTGTCCTTCTTGCGGTCGTCTCCGATCACCGCGACGACGGTCAGGTCCGTGCCCACGATGACGTGGTCCTTCAGGCCCATCTCTCGGACGATCGTGGACACGTGCTCAACTTGTTCCCGGGTTGCGCCGGGCTGCATGACGACAATCATTGGATTTCTCCATCGACCTAATAAGGGCAACAAAAAAAACCCCGACGCGACGGGCGCCGGGGTGGTAGATCGACCTGAAAAAGGTTCTACACCGCCCCGGCCTCGCCGGCCGGCCGGCTAAACAGGAAACCCGCGAAAAACATATCGGACCCCACGCGGCTCATCATGACAAATATATGGCAGAAGGAGGGGGCGACGTCAAGCGGGCGGTTTTGAAGCGGGTCGAATCGACAGGGCTGGGTGGCCATCGAGAGGGTTCGCTGGGCCGGTCGCCTGCCCTGCCGGCAATGCGGGCGAGAGGAGTCGAACCTCCACGGGTTGCCCCACCAGAACCTAAATCTGGCGCGTCTGCCAATTTCGCCACGCCCGCTGAGAGAGGTCATCATATCCGCCGTCAGGCCCGCGCGCTGGACTAGGGCGCACGGTCGTTTTTGAGGGGGTGTTGTGCGAGGTTCCTCCCCCCTGCATCGAGAAGTGGGTTGAGCGGGTCCCGGGTGTAATGCGGCCGAAAGGAGTCGAACCTTCACGGGGTGTTTAGCCCCACTAGGACCTGAACCTAGCGCGTCTGCCAGTTCCGCCACGGCCGCGGCGATGGTTTCTCCCGCGTGGACCTCCGGAATCAGAGTCTAGGTCAATCGACGGCAGAATCAAGCTGGGCCTGAAGAGTGCGCTGCTTCGTGTGGTCCATACAGTGGACCCTACCGAGCAAACCGCGGGTTGCCAACCGCAGCTAAGGGGTCCGCACAGCGGGGTAGGGCCGGTCATTGACCTGCCTGTTTGATGTTGTCGAGGATACGGCAGGACGATGTCCTGCCCTACCACCTCAGATCGGGCTGTCAGGCGGCGATGGGTTCAGCGGCGGGGTAGAACCGATCCAGGGCGCTACGCCAGTCGTCGAGGTTTTCCACCGCGATGAAGGCACGGGCGACGTCGGCGTCGGGGTGGTGGCGGGCGAACTTGATGCCGAACTTCCGCATGGTCATAGAGGCCCGGTGCTCGCCATGGAATTTGACCGCCAGTTGGAAGTGTTCGAGGAGGACCGCGCGTTGCTGCTCGAGGGTGGGGGAGCGGTTGGCGGCTTCGTGGTCGCCGCGGAGCAGGGCGCGGGCCTGGGTGAAGATCCACGGGTTGCCGATGCACCCGCGCGCCACGGAAACGCCTTGGACGCCGGTTTGCCGGATCATTTCGAAGATGTCGTGGGCGGACCGGATGTCGCCGGAGCCGAGGATGCTCCAGTGGGCGCAGCGGGGGTCGGCGGCGTAGCGGCGGACCAGGTCGGCCAGGAACGCCCAGCGCGACGGGCCGAGGTATTTTTGCTCCACGGTGCGGGGGTGCACGGTGGCGGCGGAGTAGCCTAGGTCGATCGCGGCTTCGAAGATTTGGTAGAAGCGGGCCGCGGCCTGGGGGGAATCGTCGGTTCCGCGACGGAGCTTGACCGTGCAGGGGATATCGGGCGGGGTGGC
>JAJUHR010000412.1 GCA_029267795.1 Planctomycetota bacterium | reverse complement strand
GATCGTGAGTCCACCCATCGCGTCGAGACTGTACACCTCGAATGACTGGACGCCCGGCGTTCCCGTCCCGAGCCACACGAAGTCTACGGTGAAGGGGGTCGCGAGGGACGCGGCGTCGACCAGGGCGAGGGCATCGTATACCCCCGGCGCGGGGAGCCCGAGGTCCGGCTGAAACACGATCGGGTCCCACCCGGCCGGGGCCGTCAGGTTCGCGAGGTCCGCAAAGCGCGTCTCGTCGAAGTAGACCGAGAACCCCTGGTCCGCATTGAATGCGAAGTCACTGACCGTGTACTGGTACTGCCAGAGGTCCGTGCCGGCCACGACGTCCGGGAGGTCCACGGCGGTGTAGGAGATCGTCGTCGCGGTTGCGATTCCTGGCACTAAGAAGCGCTCTCACCAGGAATGTTGCGTGACCCCAGTAGTCATGCGGCTCGCAGTCGGCGACTGTCGGCCGTGGCCCGTTGCACCTTGAGGAGTAAGTACGCGTGATCCCGGTACCCCCGCCCGCGGCGAAGCATGGCGCGGATGTTCCCGTTGATGGCCTCCACGACGCCGAAGGGGATCCTCGCATGGCAGTAGGCCAGGATCCCATCCCGGTGGGTCAGGAGCAGCCTGGCGAACTTCGTGAACGCAGGGAGTCGCTGCCACCGCAGGGCCCGGAGCCAGGTCGTCAGGAAGCGTCGAGCGTTCGCCTCGTACGTGTACGTCCAGAGCTGCGTCAACTGGTCCCGGAACAGGTACGCCTTGGCCAGGCGGCGGTTCACCGCGAAGAGGTCCGTCAGCGTCTGCCGCTGGTCCCGATCCAGGTGATGCCAGCGCGTGAGGAGCAGCCACCGTTTGCCCCGCACCAGGCCCCGGAGCCGGCCGCCCTTCCGGAAGAACTCCGCCCGGCGGGTCTCATCCACCGCGGCGTTGGCGTGCTTCAGCACGTGGAACTTGTCGTAGACGATCCGGGCCCGCGGGAGATGCGCTTGCAGGCTGAGCCGAAACGGCTCCCACATGTCCACGCAGACCGCCCGCACCGCCCGCCGCAAGCGGGGCGGCAACGCCTCGGCGAAGAAGCGATCCAGGGTCTCCCGTTTGCGCTCGGTGCCCAACCAGAGCGGCTCCCGCGTCTCGAGGTTGCTCACCACCGTCAGAAACTTGGTCGCCTTCCCCAGGAAGATCTCGTCCACCCCCAGCTGGCGCAGCGGCGCGCGTGGCCGGCCGGCCGCCCAACACTGCAGCGTCCGCTGGTCCATCAGGCGGACCGTCTCCGCGGCCAGGCCCCACCGGGCGGCCACGCGCCGGACCGGGGCGTCGCGGCATTCCTGGGCGACCGCGGCTTCGAGGCGCCGGGTGCCGTGCGCCTTCCCCGCCAGGAACGGGACGCGTTCCCGGTGTCGGCCACAGCGGCGGCAGGCCACGGTCTGGATCTCCACCACCAGCCACACCTGCCAGGGGCCCCAGGGGAGATCCCGGACCCGGCGCTCCGTGGGGCTGCCCGCCGTCGCCTGGGTGCTGATCCCACAGGTCGGGCAGCAGTAGTACGGGGCGGGGCCTATCGGCCGCACCCAGCAGGTCACCGTCTGGGCCCCCTCGTCGAACACGTGCTGGTAGACCCGGTAGCCGGGCAGCCGGAGAATCCGTGTTACAATCGCCTCGGGCATCGGTTCCGCCTCCTCACCTTGATTGGCCTCAAGGGTCGGAGGTCTATCACATCACGCGAACCGATGCCCCGTTCTATTTGTGGCTACCCCGTGATGAGACTGGGGTCACGCAACATTCCTGGGTAGAGCGGTTAGTTGTTCAACTTGAGTGTTTCCAGCGCGTCGGTCACGACCACCTGGCCCTTCTTTAGCTTGTATTCCTTGACCCGTGGGCCAAGACCGAGAATCGCATTCATCTCGACAAACGGAACGAGCCGGACATCGTTGATGATGATCCTCACCGCGTCTTCCAAGAGTTTCCGCCGCTTCTCCACGTCGACCGTGATCAACTGTTCGTCCCACAGCTTGTTGGTGTCTTC
>JAJUHR010000406.1 GCA_029267795.1 Planctomycetota bacterium | reverse complement strand
GCGATTTTCACCCACAAGTTCTCCGAGCCGAAGTGCTGCTCAGCGATCGAGCTGAAGGTGTCCCCCGCCCGGATCGTGTAGCTCTTGTGGTTGGACGCCGCGGGCGTGGCAGCGGCCGGCGCCGAGGATGTCCCGATCGGTGTATAAGGAGACACGGCGCTTGCTGCAGGCTGCGAGGGTTCCGCCAGGGTGCTCGCCACGGGGGTGGTCACGTCCAGGGTGAGCACGCGTGGAGCGGGGCTGGCCATGGCGGGGTTGGGCTGGAGTGACGAGGGTGTGGTGGGGCTGTTGGGTCCCTGTCCGGGGAACGCGGGGGCTTCGGGGGCGCCAGGAGTTCCAAGGATTCCGGGGGCGGGGTTTGCTGCGGCTGTGAACCCCGCGGTGGGGGAGGGGCTGCTACCCATGGGGGCCGTAGCGCTAGGCGCTGGGCTGGTTCCGATCTGACCGGGGGTAGTTGCGCCGGGCACCGCTGAGGCGGTGGGGGCAGCGGAAGCGGCGCTGCCGGGCGGCAGGCTCGAGGTTCCCCACGCGGCGGGCGGAGCCTGCGTCGAAAAGCCGGGTTCGCGCGTTGTGGCGTAGGGTTCGTTCGCGGTGGAAGAGCCGCTACCCGAACGATTCCAGAGGAAAAAGGCCAGCACGCCGCCACAGAGGATCACCGAAGCCAGCAGCGCGATCTTGTAATAGTTGTTCATCGCAGCACTCCATTGCGGATCGCTGATCGCGATCGAAGGTGGATGGTAAGTCTACCACGTCCAGCCTGCTTCGGCCAAAGGCGCCGGCGGCGCTACGTTGTAGCGGCGGGTGTGACCGGCGGATACGGCGGCCCCGAGCGCGGGTGCGGCCTGCGGCATTGGCCGTTGACGTGTACGCGCCTCATACGGCGCGATCGATTAAGTGGTTGTTGGAGCAAGCCTTGACGCGCTGCGCCGGGGATATATATTGGCTCCGATCAAACGATGTGAGCCGACGATGCTTGGACGCAGCCGCCCCGCGCGTCCTCATCCATGAAGACCGCGACGCGTGAGGCAGGTCTTCATCAAGGTTCGGCTCGATGGCGTCTTTCAGATCGAAAGTCGCACCGACCAAGCCGCTGCGAACCCCGATCGATCGTGAGTCGGCGGAACCCCGGAATCCCGGAACCCTAAGGTAAGTCCAATCGACATGGGCGCGACCTCGGCCATCAGCATGGTCTTCCCAAGCACCCCCGAGGATGCCCAGCGGGCGATCCGGCAGATCGTGGAATCGGTCAAGGCTCAGCGGTACGACGACGCGGCGGTTTTCGCTGTCCGCCTGGCAGTGGACGAGGCGATCACCAACGCGATCCGTCACGGCAACCGAGGCGACCGGTCCAAGAAGGTGACGGTCGAGTACGCGGTGGACGATCGGCAGTTCCGCTGTTCGATCACGGACGAGGGCGAGGGTTTTCGGCCTCAAGACCTGCCCGACCCGACGCTGGACGAGAACCTCGAACGGCCCAGCGGCCGGGGCATCCTGCTGATGCGCAGCTACATGACGGAAGTGTCGTTCAACGAAAAAGGGAACCGGGTGACCCTGATCAAACGGCGTGACTGCCGCGCCCCGGGGGACCGCGCCCATGCCCAAGAGCTCACGAAGTCGCCGGGACGCGGTTAAGCCCGACCGCGGCAGGCCCGTGCGGCACGATGACGCTTCTGCGGGCACGGCAGGCGGGGTGCGGGCGGGCATGTCATCGGGTCGAGCCCGTGGCTTGCGGGTCGAGGTCTTTTCGGATCAGGCGGGGGTCGATAGGGCGACCGTTCGGTGGCTGCAGCGGCAACTGACCCGCGTCGCCAAGCTCGCCGGGGCGCGCCGAGGTGCCTTGAGCGTGGCTATCGTTGATGATACACAGATGGGCTTGTTGCACCGGCGTTACCTGAATGTGCCGGGGACTACGGATGTGCTCAGCTTCGACCTGCGGGACGAGCAGGAGGGCGCGGAAGTCCAGGGCGAGCTGGTGCTGTGCTTCGACGAGGCGGTTCGGCAAGCGCGCCGACGTGGGCATGAAGCCCGGCTCGAACTGCTGCTGTACGCCGTGCACGGGTTGTTGCACTTGTTGGGCTACGACGACCGCGACCCGCAG
>JAJUHR010000408.1 GCA_029267795.1 Planctomycetota bacterium | reverse complement strand
GTGCAACCGCCGCAACACCCGCATCGTCTCGAGGCTACGCAGGGCATAGCGGTCGAACAGCGGGCCGTACAGCCGCCACCGTCGATTCTTGACCTCCTGGGCACCCTTGTTCCACGAGTGCCACACCCCGTTGAACCGGGCGCTCAGCAGCGAGCCGTACTGGGCCACCAGGTCGTTGCGGACGTTCAGCACGACCTTCATCCCCGGGAAGTGTTCCCGCAAGGACTTGACCAGGACCTCCGCCTGCCCCACTGTCTGGGCGCAGCACTTGGCGCCCAACGCGACCGTGTGCTCATTGGCGAAAATCGAGGTCATCGCGTCGAACAGGGCCCGGTGCCCGTGCTCGCGCTCCTGGGGGTATTCCTTGCCATAAGTGAAGCTGGCCAGACCCTTGGCGAAAAACGGCAGCACGAGCATCTCGTCCGTCAACGCGCTGACGTTGGGGTGGCCCATGACGCCCGTGTGGATCACCGTCGTGCCGCTGCGGGGCAGCCCGATGACCAGGTAACGGACCCGCTCTTTTGCCGCGCTGGACAATGACATGCCGGTAAATCCTACCCGCGCCACCACAACGGGAATAACCCGATTACCTCATGGAACCGAGTCCATCCATCCATCCAATGCCGATCCGCCGCGAACGTTGGCGACGCCGGTCTTTCCCCAGCTTAGTTCCATCGGACAGCCGCGGGCCCCGCTCCAGCGATTATCGGGCCACCCGCCCCGCCCAGCCCGGTCGCCCAACCCCTAGCCGTCGCCCCGCTCAACCCGTAGGCGTCACGTACCGCCTAAACAGCTCCGCCATCTGACTCGCCACAGCGGCGATCGAGAACTCTTCGACGACCTTCCGCCGGGCTGGAGCCCCCAACGACCGCAGCAACGGCCGATCGGTCGCCAGCCGCTTCAAGGCCTTGGCCAACGCCTCGACCGAACCCGCGGGCACCAGCCAGCCGTTGACCCCGTGCTCCACCAGCTCGGGCACCCCCGCCACCGCAGTGGAAATCACCGGAAGCCCTTTGGCCATCGCCTCCATCAGCACCACCGGCAAACCCTCGGCGAAACTGCTGACCACCATCACGTCCGCCGCCTCGTAATACGACTGGATGTGATCCTGCCCCACAGCCCCCGGCATCGTCACCCGGCCGTTCAACCCCAGCTCCGCCACCTTCGCCATCAGTTGCTGCTTCATCGGCCCCTCGCCGACCAGCGTCAGCTGGCAATCCACGCCGTCCTGGGTCGCCCGCTTCAACGCCTCCAACAAAACCAAATGCCCTTTCACCGGGTCTAGGCGCCCCACCGCAACCAATCGCAGCGGCCCCCGCGGTTCGCCCTCCGGATCACGCCGCGGCTGGTACGACTCCACGTCCAACCCGCAATGCACCACGTGGTACCGCCCCCAGGTCGATGGGTCCGTCCAATACATCAGCTGGCTGCGGGTGAACTCGGAGATGCACCGCACGAACGCCGCCCGCCGGGCTTTCTGCGGCAGCCGCCACTGCTCGACCGCGAAAAAATCCGCCGGGCCGTGCACCGTCAGGCTGTAGCTCAGCGACGGGTCGTACACGCACGCCAGCAGCCCCACCATCGCCCCGTTGTTCGCCAAGTGCACGTGCACGTGCCGCAGCCCCCGGCGGCGCAGCTCGCGCGCCAGCCGCACCGCCTCCAACGCGTACGCCGTGTACAGCCCCCGCCACTTCAACCCCGGCAGCGACAGCTTCTGAGCCTCCCACAACACCCGCAGATACCGCAGCGGATGCCGCAAAAACCCACCCCACTGGGCCTTGAGCAAACCCGCCCGGCTGTCGAGCAGGTAGCACGTCTGGCGAGCCGCCTCCTGGTGATGCTCGGAAAGCACGTCCTGCGGCTCCGGCAGACGCACCGAAAACGTCTGCACATCGATCCCGAGCCGTCGCAGGCCACGCACCTCTCGCTCGATGAACGTGTGGGAGATCGCCGGGTACCTGCTCGTCAGGTACGCCAGCCGCAAAGACTTTGATTTCGTAGTTTCGCTCTGGATCATCACGCAACCATTCCGGGGACCGGG
>JAJUHR010000035.1 GCA_029267795.1 Planctomycetota bacterium | reverse complement strand
CGGCGCCGACGGGCCGCGGGGGAGCGGGGACGATGAAGAAGCCGTCATCGCTGCTGGAGTCGATGGGGGGATTGGCAGCGGCGATGCCCTTGGTGGGGTCATCGGCCAAGTCGCCCTCCAGGCCGTAGCGGTCATCGAGGTTGGACGTACCCAGCGAAACACTGGGGGATTCGACGAGGCTGGGCGTGGTGGTGAAGCGCTCGCCGAAAAGGGCCTCGGGTGAGGCTGCCGGGTATTCCGTGGTAAAGCTGGCACGGAGTTCACCCGCGGTCAGGCCCAGTACCAACCCCGCCCATAGCATGGCCGCCAGCCCGGAGTATGTATGCCTATTCATTTGTTCTTTCTCCCGTTGGTTGGTGAAGTGCCCCCGAATTCCCCTGACGGCCCGCATTATACCATGCGCAACAATTTTTGTAGTAACGGGGTTCGGGTGGTCCGGTGGTGAATATGCCGGTGGAATGTTTGTTCACAGCCGTCGCTGTCGGTGGAGTCGTCTTGGGATCGACCGGGCGGGCGCGCATGGGTGTCTTTTTGCTGCTGTGGGTCGGAGGCGCGGAGGCCCGCGAGCGAGAAATCATCGAGCGGCACGGGATAGTTGGGGGGCCCGGGGTTAAGCTGTTCGCGCCCGAGCTCGTGGGGTTGGGTGGGTCGGGTCGGCTGCGAACCACACGGCGCCACGGTCTGGCAAGCGGAAGGACAAGGGGTATGGCGAACAATCGGAACGACCAGGGCGGTTCGTTGACAAGCCGAGGCGAATCGGTGAAGCAGGCGATGGAGCAATTGCTGGGGGCCGAGGTGGAGTCGGTGTCGCTGATCGGCCACGCGGTCGAGGAGGGCTTGGGCCAGGGCGAGCTGGAGGAGGTGGTTGTGGTGCTCAGGGGCGAGCTGCTCGACGCGGCTGAACGGCTCGGCGCAGCGTCGCGCCGGCTGAAGCGGGAACGGATCGGCCCACCCCTGCTGATGACGCGTCAGTACATCCAACGGTCGCTGGATGTGTTCCCGATCGAGTACTTATACATGCAGCACCTGCACCACACGGCGATGGGGCCGGACCCATTTGAGGGGTTGCGGTTCGAGCGGGCGTCGGTGCGGCTGCAGTGCGAGCGCGAGGCCAAGCGGTACCTGCTGCACCTGCGGCAGGGGTTGATATGGGGTCGAGGTGACGCGGGTGGGCTACGGGAGGTTTTGCACGAGCTGGTGGCGTCGATGGTGCCGCTGGCGAACGCGGCATTGTTTTTGAAGGGGGCGGAGCGGTCGCGGACCCGGGCGGGGCTGATGGGGGAGTTGGGCCGGGAGCTGCGGATTTCGGTGCGGCCGCTCGAGGACGCGTTAAAAGACATGACGGGGCGGATTCGGATTCCGGGTGGGCGGCTGATCGCGGTCCTGCGGGAAAGCTATGCGTCGCTGGAAGCCTTATCCGATTGGCTGGACCGGGTGTCGCCTTAAAGTATGAGCCGGAACCGATCCAATCCGCGATGCGGAGGTCGATGGGCAGCGGTGAGCCGAGTCGATCGATCCGCTTGTCAGTGCGCCGGGCCCTTTAACGCGGTCCCTATGCCCGTCCTTCGTGTGCTGCTGTGTTTGGCGGTTTTGCTGGCGGTTCAACCGGCGCGGGCCCAGCAGCAGGAGGGCCTGCGGGTGACGGAGCCGGTGTCCGACTGGGCGGGGGCGATCGACCCGGAGACGCGGGGGCGGCTGGAGGGGTATCTGTGGGAGCTGAAGCAGAAGACGGGGGTGGAATTAGCCGTCGCCACCGTGGATACCACCGGGGGCATGCCCATCGAAGCGTATGCGCTCCAGCTGGCGGAACGCAGCGGGCTGGGGCAGAAGGGCAAGGACAACGGCTGCCTGGTGCTGGTGGCGATTGAGGACCGGGCGTATCGGATCGAGGTGGGATATGGGTTGGAGGGCGTGCTGCCGGACGGGTATGTGGGAGATGTCGGGCGGGAGTACTTCGTGCCTTATTTCCGTACGGGTCAGTACGCGAAGGGAATCGAGCAGGGTGTGGTGGCGATCGCGCAAAAGATCGCGGCGGATCGCGGCGTGACGCTCCAGGGCGTGCCCGAGGCGGTGGGTTACCAACCCGCCAATGACGGGCCCGTCTGGGCGTGGGTGCTGATCCTCTTGGTCATGGGGCTGTTCGGTTACTTGATTTTGCGCGCCGCGTTGACGCGGCCCAGATATCGACCCATGGGAACGGGCTATCTCGGCGGCGGGTTGGGGAGAGGCTTAGGTGGCGGAGGCGGGTTTGGGGGTTTCGGAGGCGGCGGCGGACGCTTTGGCGGCGGGGGCGCCAGCGGACGATGGTGAGGCGAAACTGAAGAGGACCGCGCTGTAGTACACCCCCCGTGATGGGGATCGGTTCTGAGAACGGTATCGCGACGCGAAAGGATCGAACATGGCGGCAAACGCGACTGGCTCATGCAGCGGGTGCGGGCGTGTGGGTGGGGGGGCAACGGGCGGCGGCCTTCAGGCGCTGCTCTTTTTTCTGGTGCTGGTCGTCGGCATCGGAGCGGGGGTCTTCCTCTGGTACAAAAGCGGGTACGACTCGGCGGTGAGGCAGCGCGAGGCGGTGGATGCGGCCTGGGCACAAGTGGAAAACCAGCTGCAGCGGCGGTTCGACCTGATCCCGAACCTGGTGAACACGGTGAAAGGGTACGCGGCGCACGAGAAAGAGCTCTTCGAAAAGATCGCCGAGTACCGCACCGAGTACTTCCAGGCGAAGGACACGCCGGGGAAGGTGCGGGCGGCAAACGAGTTCGAGACCGTGCTTTCGAGGCTGCTGCTCTTGCAGGAGCAGTACCCGCAGCTGAAAGCGGATCAGACGTTCCTGCGTCTGCAGGACGAGCTGGCGGGGACGGAGAACCGGATCGCGGTGGAGCGGATGCGGTACAACGAAGCGGTGCGGGACATCAAGGCGTACGCGAAGACGCTCTTCGGGCGGTTTTTCTGCCGCCAGGCGGGGGTCAGCGCCGACGACCTGGAGTACTTCGAGGCGAAGCCGGAGGCGCAGGGCGTGCCCCCGAAGGTCGAGTTTTGACGCTTCGCCCAGGACGCAATGCCCCCCGGCGGTTTGCCCTGATGTAGGCAAGCCTGCGTGTACAGTGAATTGGAGGGATCAGGAATCGCAGGCGGCGAGTTGTTACCCGGCGAACTGCTCGGCGTACCGCTTCTCGCGAAGCATCTGGTCGGAAGGGACCATCGTGATGCAATCCCACGGGCAGACCTGGGCGCAGAGCGTGCAGCCGATGCACCGCGGCAGGTCGATGGTGCACACCTGCATGACCTGGTTGTGCTGGGGGCCCGGGAGCGTGTCGATACAATCCACGGGGCACACGGAAACGCAGGCCTCGCAACCGGTGCAGAGGTCCTCGTCGAGCAGGGCGAGTTGTTTGGGGGTCTTCTTCGCCATCGCAGCTTATTGTAGGGGCCGGGCGCGCGATTGCGAGCCGGGGTATCCCCTCTTCTTCAGTGGCTTAAGTGGCTTAACTTGCGACGCGTGCTTGTGATTGATCGGCATCCACGATGTGCGACCTGAGCTCAGCGCAACGCACCATGGGCGTCACTACGCCCGGAAGGCCTTGCAGGTGGACCTGACCCCCAGCACCAGCCATGCGCCTGTTTGAATTGTTCGGGGATGCCCCCACCCGCTGGCGTCACTCTTCAACCGCGGCGTAGTGTCGCTGATCCCTCTGCTTCGCGGCCTCCTGGACCAGCCTCAAGCCGTGGTAAAACGAGCTCTTTTCGTGCAGCTCGATCGCGTCCTGGATAGCTTCGTCGACGGAGTATCCCGCGATGCTTTGCTGACGCTTCAGGGCAATCTTGCCCGCCAGATCTCGCCGCTGGTTCAAAACAGCGGTGATCACGGTTTGGTTGAACACATCCTGGTAGGCCTGGACATTCGTGGCCACGACGGCGTCATTGGAGCCGGGTGGGGGCTGGGCTACCCCGTCCCCGATCGCTGGTGTTGCGGTCGTCGGGGAGGGCCGGTCGAGGAATGTGCGGACCTGGATCGGAGTACCCGCGACGCGTGACAGGTGGTTCGACACTTCGTAGTCCGACAGCAGCACGATGGTCGATTGCAGGTGATTGCGCGCGTTCTGGGCGGCGACTGGGTCGCCGGGGTCGCGCGCGATGTCGTACAGCGTGCGGAGGCCCCCGGCGGAATATTTCTTGGGGTTGATCACCTCATGGCGGTGCGAGCCGAGGGTTTTCTCCTCCCAGAGAGCTTTGCCCTGGTTGCCCCTGCCACGCGGTTCTTCGAAACGAACCACGCTACCGAGGCGGTGACTCTGGCAGCCCGTCCCGACGGCGAGGCACAACGTCACGAGTACACCGAACAAGGTAGCGCGCGTTGCGCAACACATACAGCCCTCCTCCCATCCCGTAAAAATCCGTGAACTGTCCGTTCCCTCCGCGTTCTAGATAGGGTTCTATCCCCTGCATACGCTAGTCTAACGCTACTGACCCGGTTGCGTCTAGGTTTTTTTGATATCTGTTCCCCCGGAAGCGGCGAGACATTTTGACCGCACACGCAGCGATGGCCCAAGAGCGCACCCGCCCCCCCGCAAGTGGCACGGAGGCGAGGCGGAACGGAGGGCTCTGAAATGACATCTCCTGGGCGGCCGCGTATAACACCGTTTTCCACGTGACACGGAGGCTTTTCCGAGCATGCGGTATGGGCTGATTATTGCCGGTGGTTCCGGGACGCGTCTGTGGCCGATGAGCCGGGCGAAGCTGCCCAAACAGCTGGTGCCGCTGATCGGCGGCAAGAGCCTGCTGCAGATCGCGATGCAGAGGCTGGACGGGTTGATCCCGCCCGATCGCCGGTATATCTGCGCTGGCGAGAGCCACCGGCAAGCGATCCTCAGCTCGCTGCCGGGGTTCCGCGAGGACCACTATCTGGGCGAACCCGAGGGGCGGGACACGCTCAACGCGGTGGGCTGGGGGGCGGTGGAAATCAGCCGCCGGGACCCGGATGCGGTGATCGCGGTATTCACGTCGGATCACGTGATCGAGCCGGTGGATGTTTTCCAACGGGCGGTGGGGCGGGGGCTGGCCCTGGCGGAGGCCCGGCCGGATACGCTGGTGACCTTCGGGATCAAGCCCACGCACCCCGCCACCGGGTACGGGTACCTGCAGCTGGGGGCCTCGATCGACGAGGCCACGCGGCGGGTGGATCGGTTCAAGGAAAAACCCGATTTCGACACCGCCCAGTCGTATGTGAACGCGGGCCCGCAGCGGTACCTGTGGAACAGCGGGATGTTCGTCTGGCGGGCCTCGACGCTGCTGCGCGCGATCGAGCGGTTTGCGCCCCAGAACCACGCGGGGTTGTCCCGGTTGGCGGCGGCGGACCCGCGACGTCGGGCTGAGGTGTTGGCGCACGTGTACCCCACGCTGAAAAAGATCAGCGTGGACTTCGCGGTGATGGAACCGGCCTCGCACGATTCGGTCTTCACGGTGGCAGCCGTGCCGATGTCCGCACGCTGGCTGGACGTTGGCTCCTGGCCCGCCCTGGCGGAAACCTGCCCGCGGGACGAGTCCGGCAACGCGCTGGGCACCCCGCGCCACCTGCTGGTGGACACGGCCCGCACGCTGGTGGCCTCGAGCGACCCGAAGCACCTGATCGCCACGCTGGGCTGCGAGGGCTTGATCATCGTCCACACGCCCGACGCCACGCTCGTTTGCCGGGCGGACCGCGCTGAAGACATCAAGAAGCTACACACGATGCTGGAGGAGAGGTTCGGCGAAGAGCTACTCTGACAGCCACGCCGTGCCCGCGAACTGTTCCTTAATCGTGTCTATCGTGCGTGGGGTTTTGAGCGAGGGTTGCCCTGGCGGCCATGCGGTACCTGGCGATGGATCCCGGCGAACGGCGTATCGGCCTGGCGGTCGGGGACGACGAGACGGGGGTTGCCAACCCGTTGGGGGTGATCGAGGCCGGGTCGCCGGCGCAGCGGTGGGCGGCGCTCAAGCAGGCCGTCGCCGAGCATGAGCCCGATGCTTTGGTGCTGGGGCTGCCGCTCAACGCCGACGGGACCGAGGGCCCTGCCGCCGCGAAAGCGCGCCAGCTGGCGCTGCAATTGGAGGAGCGGTTCGGCCTCCCCGTGCACCTCGTCGACGAGCGGCTCAGCAGCTTCGCCGCGGACCAACTGATGAGCCAAAGCGGCCTGACCCGCAAACAGAAGAAGCTGCGCCGTGACGCCCTGGCCGCGATGACCATCCTGCGCCACTTCTTGGATTCCCTGAAGGGTTGAATCCCGTTCCGTTTGCACCCTCGGCATCCGAGGGCAGCGAGAGGGGCCTATCGCTCCGGCTCGTAGGCGAGCTCCTTGGCGCGGCGGATCAACTCGTCCGAGACCTCGGGCATCGGGTAGTAGATTTTCAGGAAATCCCGCAGTTGCTTCGACTCGGCGATCCGAAAAAACACCAGCGGCTCCAGCCGGTTGGTGATGAACGTCACAGCCCGCGCCAGCCGCCGACGTGCCGCCGCTAGGAGCAGTTCCCCGCTGGGCTCGAACCGCACGGGCAGGATCTGAAACTGCCAGGCTTGGCGGCGGTTGATCAGCCTCAGCGCTTGAACGTCGAACCGTTCCCGCGTCAGGTCGATCGTCCCGGTGAAGCGGTGATACTGCTCGATCCAGGCCTTCTCGATGCTCTCGCTGGTGATGTCGAACATCCGCTCCGCCAGCAGCCCGAAGGGCAAGCCCTTCTCGCGCTGGACGCGCAGGATCTCGAAGACCTGCTGCTCCGTCAGAACCCCTTGTTCGATCAGGATTTGACCGATCTGAGGCGGCTTGGTCACAAGGAAGCCCTTTCTCCCCATGCTCTCCCGGTGGGTTCATCGGCACGATCGGCCCGTCAATCAAGCAACAGGCTTTGCCGCGACCGGGCAAAAAAAGCCCCGGGCGACCAGGCCCAGGGCTTGAAGGGTTGGAAGATTGGGATTTTTGCAGCGAACCCATCGCTAGAGCCGCGACGAAGTGGGTTAATGTAATGGTTTGTATTCCAGGACATCCAGGCGGTCGACCTCGATGACGTTCAGCCGCAGCGCCCGGTCAAACTTGGATCGTCCGACGATGCCGACGTATTGGCCAACGGTGGTTGCGGGGTTGATCGTGCCGTTGCCCTGGACGTAGACGATGGTTCGCTGAGTGGTGGAGTCCACGACGCGGTACAACCGCGGGAGCCGCTGGCCGTCGTACACGCTGCTGGCCAGCAGCCGGCCCATGACGTCGTAATCCACCGCCGGCTCGCCGCTCGCCCCATCGGGGCTTTGCTGGAACGTGGCGGCATCCGGGGTAGGCTTGGCGTCGCTGATTTCGACCCGGCTGGATTCGATCTCTTGCTTGACCGCGGCAATCTGAGCCAGGGCGCCGGCTACCGTGGCGTTGCACTGCAGCTGAACGAGTCGTGACGCCACGATGTGCCGCTCCACCGGCGTCAGCTTGCCGCTATCCCACAGCGCCTGATACGTCGCCACCAGTTGCGGGATGGGCTGCTGATCGATCGGCAAAGCCTCGGCTTGTTCCATCATCCACTCGGCCTGGCGGACCGGCTGCGACAGAGAGGGGTTGGAACTGTAGCCGGGCGATCTAGGGGCCGCGGGTTCGGGGGTTCCGGGAGCTCCGGAGGGGCCGGGGGTGCCTACATCGGCATTAGCCTCGACACGGGTCGGTGTGGAACCCGAGGAGGCTGGCCTGCTGAACGGGACGCCTGGCGTAGCGACCGGCTGAATCGCTGCCGTGGAGGCGAGGGACACCGGCGGTCTCGCGGGCGCAGCTCTGCGGTTTTCCCCGCGGGGTGCCGACGGACCCCGGGGTTCTGAGAGAGGAACCCTTCCGGGGGAGGGGGAACCGGCGCTGGAGGCCTTGTGTTCTTTCGTAGGCGTGTCAGAGCTTGTGATCGGCGCCAACCCACGGTCCCAGCCCAGCGTTTCTGCCGAGACGAAGTGGGCCACGGACGGCGTGGCGGCCAGGGCTGCTTCATTATCTTCCACGTCGGTCGGCGATGCGGAGGCAACCGTGGCAGCGTCGCTGGCGAGTTCAGCGGCCGCTGCCCGTGTGGGCGATTCGGTCAGTGTGTGATCCAAAGCATCTTCCAATTGACGCAGCAACAGGTCCCGATCCGGCAGCGGGTCCGGGGTTGTGGCCACGGCGTCCGAGCGATCCGGCTCGGCGGCCGCGTTTGGAACCGAGGCGGGCAGCGCGTCGAGCACGGCCCGGGCCCCCTTGGCCGCTTCGGTTTCGGTCAGGGGGCGAAGCGAATCCGGGGGAAGGAAGACAAAAGCCCCCGGCGGTGGGGCGATCCTGTAATAATCACCTTCCTCGCCCAAGATGCGCACCGTGTCGCCGTCGAGCAGGTCGATCTGCCGTCGGTAGCTCTCCGTGGGCCCCTTCAATGCGCCCGACATCACCGCGATACGCTTGTCGATCACTTGTCCGACCTGTCCATCGCCCTGGAGCCGCAGCGCGCGTTTGGGCACATAGCTGTACGTCCCCGCGGGGGGGACGATCTTGTACCACCCGAACACCACTTCATCGACGCTGACCTGTGCCCCGCGGCTGAGGTGTCCGACGCAGTAGAACGTGCGGCCGGCGCCGGCCCGCATCTCCACGCGGTCCTGCACGACCATCGCCTTCAGCGGCGTGCTTTGTCCGCCGGGAGACGAAGAAGAAAGGAGTGTCCAAATCAAACCGATCGACGCCAGGCCCGCCAGAACGGTCCGTCGACTCATGGCCGAGGCTCCTTGACCTACCAGTGCGGTTCCATCCGTTGTGATGGCTTAAAAGCTAGCTCGCTGGGGCGGGGGCGTCAAGGAAAACATTCCCATGCCCCGGGCTTGTGGAGGGGAGACACCCCTCCGCTGCAGGGCGTGACGCGGTAGTGGCCGCGGTGGTCCGTGGGTGGCGTATCTCAGGGCGGGGGCGGAACCGGGGGAGGGGGGGGGTCGAAATGGGCGGGGGCGGCTTCGCGCCGGCCGAGGCGGATGTAAGTGGTCGCGGTCTCGAGCAAGGCTTTGATGTTGATCGGTTTGGGGACAAAGTCGTCGCAGCCGGCTTCGAGGCACTTGGCGCGGTCGCTGGACATCACGTTGGCGGTCAAGGCGACGATCGGCCCGCGGTAACCTTCCCGGCGGAGCCGCGAGGTGGCGCTGCAGCCGTCGAGTTCTGGCATCTGCATGTCCATGAAGATCAGATCGAACGGGTTGCCCTGCCGGAGGGCCTGCATGGCCATTTCGCAGGCGATGCGCCCGTTTTCGGCGATGTCGACCTGGGCCCCGGCTTTTTTCAGGAGGGTCGAGATGAGCGTTTGGTTGTCCTTGCCGTCTTCTGCCAGCAGGATGCGGGCGTCGACGAGGGGGGGTACGCCCTTGGGGGGCGGGGCGGGGGCTTCGATGGGTTCGGGCAGGGACTCGGGGGGTCTGCCGGTGATCCTGGGCACGCCGTCGATCGGGCCCGTGGCGATGGTCACGCAGAACGTGCTGCCCTGTCCCGGGGTGCTTTGGAGAGTCAGCGAGCCGTTCAGGGCCTCGGCGAGTCGCTTGGAGATCGCCAGCCCAAGGCCCGTCCCGCCGAATTTGCGAGTGGTGGACGTGTCGGCCTGTGAAAAGGGCTTAAAGAGCCGCTGGACCTGGTGCGGCTCGATCCCGATCCCGGTGTCCGCCACCTCGAACTTCAACAGCGGTTCATGGTCCGGCGCGGCGGGCTCGACCAGGCTCAGGGTCATCTTGACCCCCCCTTTCGAGGTGAACTTGATCGCGTTGCTGACCAGGTTCACGAGGATCTGACGCACGCGGGTAGGGTCGCTGGTGATCGTCTGAGGGACGGGCGTGGCGAAGCAGACCTCGAAAGACAGGTTGCGCTCCAGGGCCCGGGGGCGCATCAGGATCTCGACGTCTTCGATCAGCTTGATAGGGCAGCAGCTGATCCGCTCGATCGGCATCTTGCCGGCTTCGATCTTGGAGATGTCGAGGATGTCGTTGATGATGCTCAGCAGGTGCTCCCCGTTGCGGCGGATCACCTCCAACCACCGCAGGGCTTCCTTGCGGCCCCACGACTCCTCGATGAGCAGGTCGGTACAGCCGAGGATGGCGGTCATGGGGGTGCGGATCTCGTGGCTCATGTTGGCGAGGAATTCGGTCTTGGCCTGGCTGGCGGCGTTGGCCTTTTCCAGGGCCTCGCGCAGGTCGGCGGAACGCTTGGCCACTTCCCGCTCCAGATGCTCCATGTGCTGGGCCTGCTCCTGCAGGCGGCGTTCACGCTCCTCCAGGGACCTGGCCATGATCTGGGTGTAAGAAGATTGGAGCGTGTCGCGCTCGGCCTGCAGGTGCTTGAGCCGGATAGCCTGCCTGGCGTACTCGGCCTCGGCTTGCAGTCGGTCCAACGCCAGCCGGCCGCAGCACTCCAGCAGGGCCTGGGAATCGACCACCCACTGCTGAGGGGACTCGCACCGGCCCAGGGTGCCGGCGATCGTGTGCCCATCGGCGGCCGACCCGAGCGAGACGATCCACTCCGCGGTGGGCGGCTGCCCGTTGCGGAACGCGCAGGCACGCAGGCCCCGCAGG
>JAJUHR010000301.1 GCA_029267795.1 Planctomycetota bacterium | reverse complement strand
GTGGCCGATTCGAGCATTTCCTGCTGGGACAACAAATACACCTACAACTTCTGGCGCCCGATTACAGCGATCCGTAACGCCGAAACGGACGGCAACGACGCCACCGTGGACGACGACGCCTGGGAGCCCTTGATCGTGACGCCTCCGTTCCCGGAATACAGCTCGGGCCACAGCACGTTTTCAGGGGCCTCGGCGGGCATCCTGACGGCCTTTTTCGGCGACAACATGCCCTTCATCACCTACGACGAGATCGACGCCCAGGGCACGATCGGCCCGCGCTCGTACGACAGCTTCTTTGATGCAGCTATCGAGGCGGGCAACAGCCGCATCTACGGCGGCATCCACTACAGCTTCAGCAATACCCCGGCAGTGAACGCGGGGATTGATCTGGCCAGCTACATCATGGGGAACTACCTCACCCCGGTCCCCGAGCCGGCCACGCTGGGTCTTCTGGCGGTGGGCGGTTTGGCGATGCTGCGCGGGCGGGGGCGCCGCCGGACGTCGGTCTGACGATTCAGCCGGGGACCGCTGCATCCAAGTCCACCCAGCACCCCTGCTCCGCGACGGGTCCCGGGGCGGGTCGGCGGCGGAGTTCCCGAACCAGGCCGAGCATCGGCTCGTGCAGCGGCGCGGTGAACGTCACCGGCTGATGCGTGGCAGGGTGCGTGACCCGCAGCAGGGCCGCGTGCAGTGCCGGGTGAGCCAGGATTAAGTCTTCTCGAACTGCGGCGGCGGCTTCGAGCCGCTGGCCCTCAGTTTTGTCACGCGCGAACGTGAGGAAGGGGCGCGACCCGGCCGCGATGGGCGGGTGGTCCAATTCGTGCCGGCCGATAGGCTCACCCCCATACAAAAGATCACCCACCACCGGGTGACCGATATACGAGAGGTGCACCCGGATCTGGTGTGTGCGGCCGGTCTTGAGCTCCAGTTCCACCAGGCAATAACCGCGGTATTGCTCCCGCACCCGAAAGAGTGTGACCGAGGGTTTGCCTGCGCTGTCGCGTCGCACCGCGAACGCCTCGCGGATCGTCGGGTGCTTGCCGATCGGCTCGTCGATCACGCCGCCGACCGAGTCGATATTGCCGTGCACCACAGCCAGGTACGCCTTGAGGGTCGAGCGATCTTCAAACTGTCGGGCGACGGTCCAGTGGGCCTCGTCGGTCTTGGCGACCAACAACACGCCGGTGGTGTTCTTGTCCAGCCGGTGCACGATACCGGGGCGGAACTCCGCGGCGCCCACTTGGCTGAGCCCTTCGATCCGGGCCGCCACAGGGGTCGCTGCATCGGTCGAGCGGAACCCGCGCGTCTGGCGAGCGCTCCACGCTCGCCCCGAGCGCTCCTGCTGCCGGGCGAACCGGTGCGCCAAGCCGTTGAGCAACGTGCCGGACAAGTGGCTGCGGGCCGGGTGCACGATCAGCCCCGCCTGTTTGTTGATGACGATGGTGTCGTCGTCTTCGTAGAGGACCTCCAGCGGGATCGGCTCGGGTTGGATCGTACGCAGGGCCGGTGGCGGCAGCACGACGTCGATGACATCTCCGCTACGGATACCGGTGCTGGCCTTGGGCATCTGGCCGTTGACCGTCACGCCGCCAAAGTCGATCAGCTTCTGAATCCGGCTACGGCTGATGCCTTTAAGCCGCTGCTGCAGGTAAACGTCCAATCGCAAGCGCAGGTCGCGACGGATGACGAACCGCCGCCGGTCGGCACCCTCGGAGCCGTTCTCGCCGTTCTCGTGACCACCGGAATCCGTCGATCCCGCAGATTCCGCGCCCCCGAGTCCCTCCGCGAGCCCATCGGTCGTTTCATCCCCCTGGCGGGCTTGTTTGGGCAGAAGCCCATCTCCGCCGGCAAAATCCATCCGGTTCCCTGACATTGGTATGGAACAATAGCTGGTGTTAGGTCGGTGGGGTAGCGGCCTCAAGGCTCAGCGGGTTCTTCCGGTGCGAAGGGGTCTTGAGGCTGCGGCGGTTCGATCTGGGACGGCGCCAGCAGCGTGGGGTCGAGCAACTCGATGGGGGCAAGGGGAGATTCATCGGTTTGAGGCAGCAAGATCGAGGGCTGCGTGGTCGGCGCGGGGGCCGGCGGCGGAGCGGCGAGCACCACGGGGGACGCCAAGCGATCCAGCGTCGCCAATTTCCCCTTGGCTTGAGCGGCGATCGAAGAGTAACCCTCACCCGCCTCTTGGAGCGCGGCTTGATAGTTCTCTCGGGCCTGCGCCCAGTCGCCCCTGGCTTCTGCCACGGCCGCTAGCCCCAACCGTGCGTTGAGCCGGTACACCTTGTGAGTGTTCTGCTGGTCGATCACGCGCTGGTACATCGAGGCGGCGTCGATGAGTGACCGGTCGCGGCTAGTGGTGCCGTCGGTGTCGCTGGCGGCGCTGGAGGTTGTGGCCTTGGTGAGCAGCAGGTCCGCTCCGCGCAAGTACGCCAGGGCGCGGACCGTGGGGCCATCGGTCGATTCCGCCACCTGCCGGTAGCTATCGGGGCTGGTGCACCCAGCCAGTTCACTCCAGGCTTCTTCGTGAGAGGCCGCGACTCGGTGGTCGTACCACCGCTTGGCCAGAAACGCCGCCGAGATCAGCAGCACGAGCAGCAGGGCTGTGTTGCCGTAGCGGTTCCACCACCTGCCGAAGCCCGAGGCGAATTCGGTCAGTTCGCTTTCGGGTACGTGTTTTGAGGAGCGGTCGTGGTGCATCGTGGGCCTGTGGGGTTTTTCGTTTGGGTGCCGCGCGACGAGGCTCGGGTTGGCAGTGGCTGAGCAAAGCGACACCACGGCCAATGTGAAACATCGTGTCCGGGGCAGGTCCGGACCTACAAAAACCGGGGCATCACTATGCCCTACCCCAGCCACCCCAATCCAAGAAACGATATACCCAAACGAAAACGCTCTGGGATCGGGGTATCGCGCTCCCAAGCAGGCCTGAAGGTAATGGGTGCGGGGGCGGACCGCAAACGCCCAGCCGAAATGGGGTCACACTGGTGGGGATGGGGGGCTGATGAGCGGGAGGTTACGCCTAGCCGGCCTGGGCCGGGGTTTTCGCAGCCCAGCCGTCGATGATCTGCACCAGCCGGGGCAGGTCCGGCTTGGCCAACTGGTCATCCGCCCCGACCCGTTCGCCCTTGTGGCGCGTGTCGTCG
>JAJUHR010000232.1 GCA_029267795.1 Planctomycetota bacterium | reverse complement strand
GTGGTTTCCTGAACTTTCCGAAAGCTGCCGTGCATGCTCGCCATGTCGCGCAGGCACCCGTCCCGGCCCAGCAGCAGCACCCCGCCAGCCAGGGCCGTCTCCACCGTGGTCAGGACGTTGTACCCGTCCAGCTGGATCGGCTGTCCCCGCACTTCATGCGGCTCGCACCGGCGGCGCAACCGGTCCCGGGCGGCGCTATCGGAACAAGCGCAGCGCATCACGGCGACGCGTTGCCGCTGCCGCAAGCTGTACCGATCTCCCACGAGCTTCAGCGCCGAGACGTTGCTGTACCCTCGCCCCAGCAGCCAGGACAGGTCCGCCACCGCCCGCCGCAGCCTGGGGACCTCCGTCCCCGCGAACAGCTTGCGATCCTCCGGGTGCGCTCCGCGGTGGGTGCGTTTATCGGGCAAGGATCACCTCAGACGTCCATCGTATTCGTCCGCGACCGATTCTCCACGATCAGCACGACTCGGGTTGTATTCCAGGCAAGCCCGGTGAACGCCCACACTGGGGCCGCTACCCAGCCTGGGCGGGAGCCGATCCGCTGCTTTAGAATAGGGTGGACAAGCTCCCGGAGGTACACGCATGGCTGGGCATAGCCGCTGGGCCAACATCCGACACAAGAAGGCCAAGAGTGACGCCAGGCGAGGCAAGCTCTGGAGCAAGTGCGCCCGCGCGATCATCGTGGCCGCGAAGAACGGCGGCGACCCCGCCACCAACCTCACCCTCCGATACGCCATCGAGGACGCCAAGGCCGCCAACATGCCCAAGGACACGATCGCCAACGCGATCAAGAAGGGCACCGGCGAACTGGCCAGCGAGAGTTTCGAGAGCATCGTCTACGAAGGCTACGGCCCGCACGGCGTGGCGATCATGCTCGAGATCCTCACCGACAACCGCAACCGCACCGCCCCCGAGATCAAAAAACTCTTCGAAAAATACGGCGGCAACCTCGGTACCACCGGCTGCGTGTCCTACGCCTTCCAGCAGCGGGGCCAGGTCATGGTGCCCAAGCAAGCCGTCGGCGAAGACGCCTTGATGGCAGCGGTGCTCGACGCCGGGGCCCAGGACGTGCTCGACGCGGACGGCTCCTGGCAGGTCCTGTGCGAGCCGGCGGACTTCGAATCGGTGCGCCACGCCGTCGAAGCCGCGGGCATCTCGATCGAATCCGCCGAGGTCACCATGGTCCCCATGTCGACGGTGATGTGTACCGGTGAGGACGCGCGGCGGGTGCTGGCCCTGCTCGATGCCTTGGAGGAGCACGACGACGTGCAGAAGGTGTATTCCAACTTCGAGGTGCCCGAGGAAGAGATGGCCAGGCTGGAAGCGTAACCCGTCGGCTTCGGGCCAGCCCTTCCCGTCCTCGATCCCACCTCGCCTCCCGGTCCAGCCATGATCCGATACACCGTCCACTTTTCCGGAAGCGTTCAAGGCGTGGGGTTTCGCTACACAGCCCGGCGGATCGCCAACGACTACCTCATCGCCGGTTTTGTCCAGAACCTGCCGGACGGCCGCGTCCTATTGACCGTCGAGGGTGACCAGGACCAGCTCGACCGCTTGGTCGCCGACGTCCGACGCCAGATGCGTCGCTACATCACCGACTCGTCCCTCGACCGATCACCCGCCAGCGGCGAGTTCGGCCAGCCCCGCCCCGGTGGCCTATTCATCCGTTATTGAGATTTCGCGCGACCCCTCCGCCACTCCGCGCCGCCACCGCTACCCCGACAGCGGTCGTCGGTGTTCAAACGCCGGTAGCGGTGGGGGGCGTTTACCGGGGGCGGGGGATCAAGGCTTCGTGGCTCTTGTTCGCACAACACTCGCTCTTGGCACGGTCCGCCGCCTGGCGCGCCGCCTCCAGTTCCCGGTTCTTTTTCATCAGGTCCAAAGCTTGCTCGTGCAGCCGCGCCTCCTTTTCGCGCAGCTGGCGGATGTGTCGCTGCACGTCCTCCTCGGCCTGCCGGCGGAGCGTCACGTCGCGCGCCACAGCGTAGATCAGCCCCTTCGAGGGCACCGGCACGGAGTTCCATTCCAGCCACCGGATGCCCCCGTCCTTGCACACATAACGGTTCGAAAACGAGATCGTCACCTGACCGGTGTTCAGGGCCCTCATTTGCTGCGCGGTCGATTCCCGGTCCTCCGGGTGCACCAGCTCGATGAACGGCGTGCGGAGCAGCTCCTCTTCCGTGTACCCCAGCGTCTGGGTGAACGACGGGCTAACCCTCGTGAAGTACCCTTGAAAGTTCGCGATGCACAGCAGGTCATAAGAGATCATGAACAGGTGGTTGAGGTCTTCGCTG
Source organism: Planctomycetota bacterium (assembly GCA_029267795.1). Lineage (GTDB taxonomy): Bacteria > Planctomycetota > Phycisphaerae > Phycisphaerales > Phycisphaeraceae > JAJUHR01. Next base: position 1,572 of record JAJUHR010000232.1, on the reverse strand, counting down.
CGCTTTTTCACCTCGCTTTCCAGGGTGTGCGCCCGGTAGCTGAGCTTGGCCAGCAGCTGGTCGCGTTTCCGCTCCGCCGCGATGCGCATATGATCGACGCGGTCCAATTGGGTCATGGCCAGCCACACCACAGCCCCGAAGCCCACGATGCTGCACACGATCAGCAGGGCGGCGTTGACTGCGCTGTTGAAGAACTGACGTTGCTCGCTCCAGCCGTGCAGCCAGCCCAGCGCCGTGGGCAGCAAGACCACCGCGGGCAACACCCGTCGCGCCATCATCGCCCCCGATGTTTGAGAGGTCAGCAGATGGATCAACCCGGGGCTGGGCTGGGCCCAAAGCACGCCCGCCGCCAGCACCAGGAATGCCCCCGCGGTGTGCACCGCCATCTGGGTGGAGTACCAGGGCCAGATCAGATCGTTGATGCTGTAGAGGTATCCCAGCAGCCCGATGTAGGCGATCAGGCCCGTAGCCGCGGCCAGGGCGTTCGAAATGCACCGGCCACAACGGTTTTGGGACCCACCGATCCACACCGCCGCAGCGATAAGCATAAAACTGAAAGCGGTGTTGATCCCCATCCGACCGGGGTGTGTGGTGCCCAGCGGCGAGGGGTCGCGAAACAGCAACTCGTCGATGCCCAAATCCCAACCCAGCGCGTACTCACCGAGCGTCATCCCCCCGATCAAACCCGCCGCGCCGCTTAGAACAAGCGTCGCCACCCGAGCGACACCGAAGCGGTTCGGCCCACCGATCGCACACAGCCACACCGACAGGCCCATCAGCACCAGGTCCACAGCCGTGTTGGGCTTCATCGAGACCAAGCCGGGCAGGACGCACTTCAGGGTCTCAATGTCCCACGCCCAGCCGATCAACCCCGCGATGCCGATCGCGGCCGCGCCAAGTCCCGCCCACATGGAGAGCCGCTTCGAAAGGCGCATGCCCGGGGACCCCTCGGCCGCGTCCGGATGCGGAACCGCCTGCTCCTCCGGTATTTCGTGGGACTTCGCCATGGCTGTCGCCTTGTTTCTTTCGGCGGGGTACGTACCCGCTCGCGCCTTGGATCTTCAGCCCGACGCCCTTGTGACGGTTCACACCTCCTCGGCCCGCTTCTTTTTTCAACGGCTTCGTGTCGCTCGAGCATGAGATTTTGTGTATCCGTACGCACGCCGCCCAGGCCGGGCACGCGTTTTTATAGGCCCCTCCACCCCCTTATCCGAGGAACACGGCACCCGATCGAAAATCGCCGAGGGGCCGGAGGCTGGAAAAGTCGATCGGAAGCTACGCTCGGACCGTGCCCATCACACCTCGATCGCTTCGAAATAGTGGCGAAACCTCCGCGGATGGATTAACCTCACGCATCAACCGGTTTGGGGTCGGATGGGGTATCCAACGGGTCATTGGTGGCGGGCGTCCGAATGAAGCAAGTGGAAGCCGCCGTCTTGGGCGGGCCGACCGTCCTCACGCCACCGCGGCTCGTGGACGCCGTTACACCCATCGGGCCAACGACCTGGCTAAAATACGTGCTTCCGCTGGAGAGGTGGCCGAGCGGCTGAAGGCAACGGTTTGCTAAACCGT
>JAJUHR010000215.1 GCA_029267795.1 Planctomycetota bacterium | reverse complement strand
CTCGCACCGGACCCGCGGTACAACAACAAGCGGGTCACTCGGTTCATCAATTGCTTGATGCGCGACGGCAAAAAGTCCGTCGCCCAGCGCGTGGTCTACGCAGCGTTCGACGAGATCGAGAAGCGCACCAAAGGCCAGCCCACCGCCCTGGAGGTCTTCGAGAAAGCCGTCGACCGCGTCAAGCCTAACGTCGAGGTGCGGTCTCGGCGCGTCGGCGGCGCCAACTACCAGGTCCCGATCGAGGTCAAGCCCCGACGCAAGCAAAGCCTGGCCTTCCGCTGGATCATCGAGGCAGCGCGCAGCGAATCCGGCAAGCCCATGTACGTCCGCCTGGCCAAGGAGCTCTTGGACGCCAGCCACGGCGAGGGCAAGGCCGTCACCACCCGCGAGAACACGCACCGAATGGCCGAGGCCAACAAGGCCTTCGCCCACTTCGCCTGGTAGCTCCGCAGCCGGCTGACCCGCTCCGCTCATCCACAACACCATCAGGCGAAGCCCAGCGGCCAAGGCAGAGGGCCCCGTGGCCTCTTTGACCGCTGACGCTTTGAATTTTAAATTTGAGGGTACAATTCCAGGTCTTGGCCCCTCAATAAGATAGGGCGACGCGCCAACCCATGTGCGATGACCCGAGGCCGCTCCCGCCAGCACCTGAAGTACAATGACCCGCTGGGGAGTCACCGCTGGATCAACAAGCAGGCCCGACCAGCGCTGGACGCAAATTTCACCCATACGGGTGGCCATCCCGGAGGAGTTTATGAGCTTTGTCAAGGCGCTTCGATGCAAGGAGTGCGGCGCCGAATACCCCATCGAGCCTCGCACGATCTGCGATAACGACTTCGGCCCGGTCGAGGTCGCTTACGACTACGACGCGATGCAGGGCAAGGTCACCCGCCGATCGATCGAAGCCGGGCCCCGCTCGCTCTGGCGTTACCGCGACCTGCTCCCGATCGAGGGCGAGCCCCGCGTCGGCCTGAACTCCGGCTTCACGCCCCTGATCCGCGCCGACAACCTCGCCCGCGAGCTGGGCGTCCAGGAGCTGTACATCAAAGACGACAGCGCCAACTACCCCACCTTCTCGTACAAAGACCGCGTCGTCTCCGTCGCCCTGACCAAGGCCATGGAGTTCGGCTTCGACACCGTCGGCTGCGCCTCCACCGGCAACCTGGCGCACAGCGTCTCCGCACACGCCGCCGCCGCCGGCCTGCGCGCCTTCGTCATGATCCCCCACGACCTGGAGGAGGGAAAAATCGTCGGCTCGCTCGTCTTCGGCCCAAGGATGGTCAAAATCAAGGGCAACTACGACGACGTCAACCGCCTCTGCAGCCAGATCGCCGACAAGTACAACTGGGCGATCGTCAACGTCAACCTCCGCCCCTTCTACACCGAAGGCGCCAAGACCCACGGCTTCGAGATCGCCGAGCAACTGGGCTGGCGACTCCCGCGGCACACCGTCGTCCCCGTCGCCGGCGGCACGCTCCTGCCGAAGGTCTACAAGGCCTACCGCGAACTGATCACTCTCGGCCTGGTCCAGGACAACCACCCGGCCATGTACGCGGCCCAGGCGGCCGGTTGCAACCCCGTCGTCGCCGCCTTGGAAGAGGGCGCCGACCTCTTCAAACCCCAAAAGCCCAATACCATCGCCAAGAGCATCGCGATCGGCAACCCCGCCGACGGCTACTACGTCATCAAGGACGTGCGACAGTCAGGCGGCTACGGCGCTTCCGCCGACGACAACCAGATCATCGACGCCATCAAGCTCTTGGCACGCACCGAGGGCATCTTCACCGAGCCCGCCGGCGGCACCACCCTCGCCTGTGCCATCAAGCTGATCGAGTCCGGCCGAATCCCACGCAACGAGTCGATCTGCCTCAGCATCACTGGCAACGGCATGAAAACCCTCGAGGTCATGCAGGGCCAGTTCGCCCAGTCGCCTACAATCAATGCGAAGCTGGCCGAGTTCGACCGGGTCGTCGGGCAGATCGCCGAGATGGCGCCCACCCCACGCTCGCGCCGCTTGGCCGGTGCCCCCGACCCGATCGGTTGACCGATCCGCCGCCGGTCGTGGGTAGGGCGGGTCAAGCGCAGCGGACCCGCCAATAGCCGCGGGTGGCAACCCGTGGTTATCGCGGTTATCAATAACGAGCAGGGGGGCGGGGTCCGCCCTGCTGTGAATCCGGTGGTGGAAATGCCACGAATACCTCGTATACCCAGTTAAAGGACCAAGTATTTATGCCTGGCACTGTTACGGTTCGAATCCCCACAGCCCTGCGTCCCCAGGCGGGAGACCAGGGCTCCGTCGCCGTCGCTGGCGCCTCGGTCAAGGAGGCTCTCGGCTCGCTCACGAGCCAATACCCCGAGCTCGGCCGGCGGCTGTTCCAAAGCAACGGGACCGACTTGAACCGCTTCATTAACGTCTACGTCAACGACGAGGACATCCGGTTCCTCAACAACCTCGACACACCCTTGAACCCGGGAGACGAGCTATCGATCATCCCCGCCATCGCAGGCGGCTGAATCGCCCGGAACACCGGGACCTCAGGCCCTAAAAACCGATATTCAGCGAGACGCGAACCCATGGCCAAGACTACTCGTAAATGTTGGTTGACCTTCGAAGGCGGCCACCAGAACGAGCCGTGCCTCTGGAAGATGTCCACGAAATACCCCGACGTCGTCTTCGACATCCGCCAAGCCAGCGTGCAGAAGGACATCGGCGTCATGGCCGTGCTGTTCGACGGGGAAGAAAGCCGCGTCGAAGCGGCCCTACAGTATCTGGTCAGCTTGGGGGTCAAGGTCGACCCCGTCGTTGGCGGGAGCCTCGTCGCAGGATGAATCACGACCTAGCACGTTACCACCGGCAGATGCTCCTCCCCGGCTTTGGGGAACACGGGCAACGGCAGCTCCTCCAGTCCAAGGTGTTCGTCCTGGGGTGCGGCGCCCTGGGTACGGTCATCGCCAACATGCTCGCCCGCGCCGGCGTCGGCCACCTGGTGATTGCCGACCGCGACTTCATCGAGGTCACCAACCTCCAGCGGCAGGTGCTCTTCGACGAGGACGACGTCCGCGACGCCATCCCCAAGGCCGAGGCCGCCCGCCGCAAGATCGCCCGCATCAACTCCCAGGTCCGGGTCACCGCCCTGGTCGACGACGTCAACCACACCAACATCGAGAAGTTCGCCGCCGACTGCAACGTCATCGTCGACGGCGTGGACAACTTCGAGACCCGCTTCCTCGCCAACGACGTGGCCGTCAAGCTCGGCATCCCGTACGTCTACGGCGGGGCGGTCGGCACCGTGGGCATGACCTACGCGATCCTCCCCCACACCCCCCGAGGCGATTCGCCCTGGGAGCGGGCCGGCGTCGCCACCCCCTGCCTCCGCTGTATCTTCGAGCAGGCCCCGCCCCCCGGCATGAACCCCACGTGCGAGACGGCCGGCGTCCTGGGCCCCGTTGTCTCCATCATCGCCAACTACCAGGTCAACGAGACGCTCAAGATCCTCACCGGCAACTGGCAGGCCGTCTCCCCCACCATGCTCAGCGTCGACACTTGGCACAACACCGTCCGCCAGCTCAAGGTCCTGCGGGCCTACGACGTCGGCCAGTGCACCTGTTGCAAGCAACGCAAGTTCGAGTACCTCGCCGGCCTGCTCGCCAGCGCCACCGCCACGCTCTGCGGCCGCAACGCCGTCCAACTGACCCAACGCGCCTCCACCTGCACCCACCTGGATTTCGATCGCCTCGCCGAACGCCTCCGCTCCCACGGCAAGGTCACCACCAACAAGTTCATGCTCCGGGCCGACATCCAGGACAACGGCCAAGCGTACGAGCTGACCCTCTTCGCCGACGGCCGGGCGATCGTCAAGGGCACCAAGGAACCCAACACCGCCAAGAGCATCTACGCCAAATACGTCGGCGCGTGAACCCCCTCGGCAGACCATTTGGATATCCGCGCCGGAAGTCAAAATGTCAGGTGAAGCCCACGGAGTGCACTCCGTGGGCTTTAGGCTCCGCCCTCAAGCAGTGGCTGCACACCATGTGCACCTTGACCATAGGGTCCGCAGGTGGGTGGCTGGGGCAGAGCATAGCGATGCCCCAGTATGTGCCGTGGTGTCGCTTCGCTCCACCACAGCCACCTTAGGCCGACCCGCTCCAGACCGAAAAAAAAGCCCGGTCCCACACGAGACCGGGCTTCTCGGTTTTCACCACGCCCACCCACAAGCCG
>JAJUHR010000102.1 GCA_029267795.1 Planctomycetota bacterium | reverse complement strand
GGTGAGGCGGCGGTGGTCGTGGAGGAGGGGGCGGCCGAGGCCGTGGAGGAGAAGCCGGTGCTGCCACCGACGGCGGCGAAGCCGATTTCGGCTCCGGGGCCTGTGGCGGAGCGTCCCGCTGGGAAGGCCCAGCCGATCGCGGCGCCGGCTGCGCCCGAGCCTGCGGTGGTGACGGTGGCGAGCCTGGCCCAGGGGTTGGTCGTAGCGGCCGGTACCGGTGCGGTCCCGGTGGCGAGCGCGGCTCCTGCGGCTCACGCTGGGGCGGCTGTGGCGGTTTCGCGGAAGGCGGAGGAATCGGCTGGGGAGGCGGCGGTCGTGGCGCGGCCCGCGGGCAGGCCGAACATCCCGGATCGACCGGCGATAGTCAAGCCCGCCGGCCCGCAGCTGCAGAAGCGTCAGGAGGCGGTGCTGCGGGGTCCGAAGGTGGTTCGGATCGAGCAGCCGGACACCGATGTGCTGGCTCCACCGCGTTTGCGTCGCCCGGCCGGAGGCGGGGGGCCACGTCCGGCGGAAGGTGTACCGGCTGGGGGCGGTCGGGAAGCGCCGGGGGGCCCGGGTCGACCTCGCGGACCGGCCCGAGGTCGCGAAGTCGAGACGGGCGTGGCGCCCGAGCCAGAGGGGGGGGATCGTCAGCGGGGCAAGCGGCGTTCGTTGAGCACGCGTCGGGGGCGGTCGGCGGATGGGCTGCCGATCGGGCCGACGAAGTTCAGCGAAGCCGACTTGGCGGAGTTGGACGCCCGCCTGAACCGGGCCACGGGGTTCCTGAAGCTGCGCCGGCGGAACCTGAAGAAGCAATCGACTGCGACCGCGACGGCGTCCGCGGCGGTGGCCGGTGGGAAAGTGGAGATCACCGAGCCGATCACGATCAAGACGCTGTCTGCCGCGACGGGGATCAAGAGCGCCGAAATTATTAAGTATCTATTTAACAAGGGGGTGATGGCGACGATCAACACGGCGATCGACGCGAACACGGCGATGGAGATCGCGCTGGAGTACGAGATCGAGTTGGAGGTGAGGGAGCAGCAGACTGCGGAGCAGGTGCTGCTGGCGCATTTTGAGAAGCAAGAGGTGGTGGACCTGCGGGCGCGTCCGCCGGTGGTGACGGTGCTGGGCCACGTGGACCACGGCAAGACGAGCCTGCTGGACCGGATTCGGGCTGCGGACGTGGCTTCGCAGGAGGCGGGGGGGATCACGCAGCACGTGGGCGCGTACCGGGTGACGGTGAAGGGGAACGACGGCAAGGACAAGACGGTGGTGTTCCTGGACACCCCGGGTCACGAGGCGTTCACGAGCATGCGGGCCCGGGGTGCGGGCATGACGGACGTGGTGGTGTTGGTGGTGGCGGCGGACGACGGGGTGATGCCGCAGACGATCGAATCGATCAACCACGCCAAAGCGGCGGGGGTGCCGATCGTGGTGGCCCTGAACAAGATCGACAAGCCCGAGGCCACGCAGGAGAACATCCACCGGATTTACGGTCAGCTGGCGGAGCACGGTTTGACGCCGCGGGACTGGGGTGGGAACACCGAGATTGTGAAGGTCAGCGCGACGAAGGGGATCGGGATCACCGAGCTGCTGGAGGTGCTGGATTACGAGGCGGAGCTGTTGGAGCTGAAGGCGGACTACGGTGGGGCGGCGCGGGGGGCGGTGATCGAGAGCCAGATGCGTCCCGGCCGCGGGCCCGTGGCTCGGGTGCTGGTGCAGCAGGGCAAGCTGAGGGTGGGGGACTTCGTGGTGATCGGGCGTGCGTACGGGCGTGTGCGTGACATGACCGACGACCACGGCAACTCGATCACCGAGGCTGGCCCGGCGACGCCGCTGGAGCTGTCGGGCATCGACCTGATCCCGGACGCGGGGGACAAGTTCTACGTGACCGACACGCTGCAGAAGGCCGAGGACGTGGCGAGGCAGTACCGCGAGTCGGAGCGGACCAAGCAGTTGGCGAGCAAGACCAAGGTGACGCTGGACAACTTTGCGGACACGATCGCGGCGGGTGGTGCGAAGGAGCTGCGGGTGGTGCTCAAGGCGGACGTGCAGGGCTCGATCGACGTGCTGCGCAAGAGCCTGGAGCAGCTGAGCGGCAAGGAGGTGGTGGTCAAGATCCTGCACGCGGCGGTGGGCGGGATCAACGAGAGCGACGTGCTGCTGGCGGAGGCCTCGGACGCGGTGATCATCGGGTTCCACGTGGTAGCGTCGACGCGGGCCCGCGAGTTGGCGGAGCAGCGCGGGGTGGACATCCGCTTGTACAAGGTCATCTACGACGTCACCGACGACCTGACCAAGGCGCTGGAGGGTTTGCTGGAGCCGGAGATCAAGGAGCAGACGCTGGGCACCGCCGAGGTGCGCGAGGTGTTCAAGATCTCCAAGCTCGGGGTGGTGGCCGGCTGCTTCGTGCTGGACGGGTTGATCCAGCGGGGCGGGAAGATCCGGGTGACCCGCGACGATGTGGTCGTCACCGAAGACCGGGGGATCGAGAGCCTGCGGCGGGTCAAGGAGGACGTGCGCGAGGTGCGGGCCGGCACCGAGTGCGGCATCCGGATCGCGGGCTTCGAGGACCTGAAGGTCGGCGACAAGCTGGTCTGTTACCAGACGGTGTCGGTCTCGCGGAAGCTGCTGTGAGAGCGGCGGAGCGGGTCCCGCGTCGAGCGGGGTCGGAAGCGGGTCTCGAACCCCCCACGGACTCTCAAGGGGCCCTCCGGGGTCCGGGCTGGAGTGTGTGGCCCTGTGGGTGGAGGCTGCCTGGCCGGATGGCGCAGGGGGTTGTGGGGGGCGGGGCTGCGGTGCTGGGCCGGTGTGCAGCGGCGTCGTGGGCGGCCCGGTTGCGTGGTTCGAGCTATGGTCGTCGGTATCTTGCAAATCGAATTGAGGATCGAATGGTCTGAGTCGCTTAAGGATAAGCGTCGCGTGTTGTCGAGCCTAAAGGACCGGCTGCACCGGGAGCACCAGGTTTCGGTGGCAGAGGTGGGTCAGCTGGAGGATCACCGGGTAGCGGTGCTGGGGATCGCGATGGCTTCGAACAGTGCTGCGTATTGCCGCAGCGTGCTGGACAGGATCGTCGACAAGTTGCGGCGGACTCGGGATTGTGTGCTGTCGGACCACCAGGTGCAGGTGTTGACCGGGTGGTAGGTGCGTGGCGGCTGAGGGGGCTGTGGGTGTGAGGGGGTGCGGGAGGCGGGCGGGAGCTGAGGGTTTAAGGTCTAGGGATCGATGAGCTATCGCAAGCAACAGGTCGAGTCCACGCTGCTACGGACCATCAGCGGGGTGCTGGCGCGGCAGCTGTCGGACCCACGGATCGTGGGGCTGATCAGCGTGACGCGGGTGGATGTGTCGGCGGACCTGCGTAACGCGACGGTGTACGTGTCGGTGCTGCCGGAGGGTGCCAGCAGCCGGGCGATCCACGGTTTGCGTCATGCTGCGGGGTACATCCATTCGCTGGTGTGCAAGGCGGTGGCGATGAAAACGGTGCCGCAGTTGGACTTTCGGTTGGACGCTTCGCTGAAGAAGCAGGCGGGGGTGCTGCGGGCCTTGCGGGAGGATCGGATCGGCTCGCCGTCGGTGGCGGGGTCTGAGCCGCTCGAAGAGGGGTCCGGCCGCGGGCAGGGCGGAGACGGCGTAGAGGGATAACCGAGTGAAAAAGGACAATCACTACGCCCCCAAATTCTCGGCGTTGCTGAGGCAGCTGAGGAAGAAGTTTCAGCCGAAGCCTTTGCCGCGTCACGACCCGGTGACCCAGCTGGTGCTGGCGTTCCTGGAATGGGACGCTTCGCCTAAGCAGGCGGAGGCGGCGCATCAGAGGCTGATGTCGATCGTGGTGGACAACAACGACCTGCGTGTGAGCCATCCGGACGAGGTGGTGGCGGTGATCGGGGAGCGGTACCCGAAGGCTGCGGAGCGGGCGCACCGGCTGCGGGAGGTGCTGCAGGATATTTTTATCCGCGAGCACGCGGTTTCGTTGGAGGGGCTGGGCAAGCGGTCGAAAAAGGAGATTCACCACTACCTGTCTAGCTTGAAGGGGGTGACGCCTTACGTGGCTGCCCAGGTGATGCTGTTGTGTTTTGACGTGCACGCGGTGCCGGTGGACGAGCCGCTGGCGAGGCTGCTGAAGAAGGAGGGGGTGGTGGATCCGGAGGCGTCGGTGGAGGCGATCCGGGGGTTTCTGGAGCGGCACGTGAAGGCGGCTGAGGCGGTGGAGGTGCACGCGGTGTTGCGGGCGTGGGTGGACGCGGCGGGTTCGCGTGCGGCGTCGGCGGGGGGCGCGGCGCGCGGCGGCAACACGCGTGGGGGGGGTGGGGCGAGGCGTTCGCTGGTGGCGGCGCAGGCCAAAGGGGGGGCGGCGCGGCGGGCTGCACGTGGGTCGGCTTCCGCTCGCCGCGGGGGCAAGTAGGCGCGTGGGGGGTGTGGGCCGGCCGCGGTCGGCGTTTTTATTGGAGTTGAATCAGACCAACCATGTCTTTGAGTCGTCAGAACAACACGGACACGCTGCGGGTCGGGGTGCCCAAGGGGAGTCTGGAGCAGTCGACAATCGACCTGTTCGACAAGGCGGGGTATCGGATTTACGTGGGGAGCCGGTCGTATTTCCCGACGGTGGACGACCCGAGGCTGCAGTTGATCATGTTCCGGGCCCAGGAGATGAGCCGGTACGTTGAGGACGGGGTGCTCGATGCGGGGATCACGGGTTACGACTGGGTGATGGAGAACGGCTCGGACGTGCAGGAGGTGTGCGAGCTGGTGTACTCGAAGGCGACGACGCGACCGGCGAGCTGGGTGTTGGCGGTGCCGGAGGAGTCGACGGTTCGCCGGCCGGAGGACTTGGCGGGGGGGATCATCGCGACGGAGCTGGTGAACACGACGCGGAAGTATTTTGCGGAGCGTGGGGTGCCGGTGAAGAAGATCGAGTTCAGCTGGGGCGCCACGGAGGTCAAGGCGCGTCTGGTCAGTGCGATCGTGGACATTACGGAGACGGGTTCGAGCCTTCGTGCCAACAACCTGCGGGTGATTGACACGGTGTTGACGACGACGACGCGGCTGATCGCGAACCGCCAGTCATGGGCTGACCCGGCGAAGCGCGAGCGGATCGAGGACCTGTCGCTGCTGCTGCGTGGGGCGATCGTGGCTCGGGAGAAGGTGGGGCTGAAGATGAACGTGCCCAAGAGCCGGGCGGCGGAGGTGTTGGCGCTGCTGCCGGCGGAGAAGTCGCCGACGATCAGCCCGCTGGCGGATGGGTCCTGGCAGGCGATCGAGGTGGTAGTGGAGGAACAGATCGAGCGCGAGCTGGTGCCGCGGCTGGTGCGTGCCGGTGCGACGGGGATCATCAGCTACAGCTTGAACAAGGTGATCCCCTGATTTTTTGCGGCCGAATCTTCGAGGGTGAGCCAAGGGCCTAGGAACCGCGGGTTGCAGTCGGCGGCTATTGGCGGATCCGCTGCGCTTGACCCGCCCTACAAGAAGGTGCGCCCAGCGCACCCTACGGCTACGGAACTGGGGCACGCTGCGCTTAGCCTCAGGCACCCAGCCGTGTGAATAGAGCTCCCCTGCACACAGCAGCCTCGCCTTCGGCTCGGCCTGCTGTGTGGCACGCGGCGGCGGGGCAAAGCCCCGCCCTACTGCGGGCCCGCCGTGTGTTCACGGCGGGCTGAATCATTGGCTGGTCGATGACCTGCCCTACGGCCGAGTGGTGCGTGCGGAAGCTCATAAAGAACCGGGGCATCGCGGCGCTGGGCCCCCGGCACCCCGAGCCGAGGAACGCTACACTAAAGCGAGAACCGCCCTAGAGGGAAAAGATCACGTCATGCGTAGGCGATGTGTGTGGTGGATGGTTTTGGTGGCGGCGACGCTGCTGATCGGGTGCCGGTCGTTCGACTCGTCGCGAGAGGGGGTGTCGCGTGGGGTTGGCGAGGGTGTGGTCGGGTTGCAGCCAGGTGGTCTGGAGCCGCCGGAGGGTTTGGAAGCCTCGGCGGTGCGGCCGCGCCAGGGCGACGACCTGGTCCGTGCCCGCAAGGCCTTGACGGAGGTTGTCGCTGAGGTGCCGCAGCCGGATTTTCTGGCCAAGGTTGTGCAGGCCAGTCATGACCCTTCGTCCGAGGACGGTTATGAGCCCCCGCTGTCTGCCCAGCGGGCGTATTTGGCGGGTCGGCAGGCGTGGAGGGAAAACCGGCATCACGAGGCGTTGCGTCAGCTGGAGGAGGCGTTTCGCCTGGCGCCGCGTGAGGGGCGGATCGCCCGGCTGCTGGGCATGATCTATGCCAACGCGGGGGACTTGACCCGGGGCGTGTATTACCTGGAGCGGGCGGTTCAAGCCGACCCGCAGGACTTGTACAGTTTGTACCTGCTGGGGCGTTTTGCCAGCATGCAGGCGAAGTGGCCGGAGGCGATCGCCATTCTGGGTGTGGCGGCGCAGGTTTACCCGTCGGATCCGGAGGTTGATCCATCGCTGAGCGTGTTGATCCGGTACTACCTCGGGACGGCGCTGATGATCGCGGGGTACGACGCTGCGGGGATCGATCAGTTGGGGTCTTATCTGAGCGCTTCGATCGAGTTCGACCGGTACTCGCGGGCCTCTCGTGAATTGGCGGTGCTGGAAGGGCAGCGGAGCCTGGTTTTGCAGATGCTGGGTGACGCGTACAGCCGGCTGGGCCGTCCCGGGGAGGCTGTG
>JAJUHR010000077.1 GCA_029267795.1 Planctomycetota bacterium | reverse complement strand
GTTTTGCCAGTGGTACGAGAACCGCATCCAGGAGTGCGGGGGGATCGACCTGCAGGTGCTGGGGATCGGGTCCGACGGCCACATCGCGTTCAACGAACCGGGCAGCTCGCTGGCGTCGCGCACGCGGCTGAAGACGCTGGCTAAGCAGACGATCGACGACAACGCGCGGTTCTTCGCGAAGCGTGAGGACGTGCCGATCTACTCGATCACGATGGGCGTGGGGACGATCCTGGAGGCCCGCACGCTGCTGTTGCTGGCCAGCGGCAAGGGCAAGGCGGACGCGGTGGCAGCGATGATCGAGGGCCCCGTGTCCAGCATGTGCACCGCCAGCGCCTTGCAGCTGCACCCCCGCGCGACGGTGTTCCTGGACCCCGAGGCGGCCGGCAAGCTGAAGATGCGCGACTACTACGAGTGGATCCAGAAGATGAAGCCCGGCGCCCCACAGGCTTGAGCGTGGCCTGGGGCTTGAGGCGCCTGTTGTGTGCCGGGTGTGGGGTGAGGGTGTGGCTTCCGCGGGTGACACCCGGTGTTTTGACGGTTTGGTTTGAATCTGTGCGTGATCAGTGAGGAGCTTGGTCCATGCGTTTGATTTTTTTTGACCTGGAGGGGGAGGGCCGCCGCCACTTTTACCCGATCGCGCTGAGCCGACCCATCTGGGAGCTGCGCTGCGGGATGACGTCGCTGGGGGAGAAACTGGTCGCCAAGACCGGGATCAACGACGTGGCGGGTTTCGTGCCGGAGTACATGGCTGCGGCGTGCCGAAGCCGCAAGCCGGACCGGAAGATCAACGACCTGGGTGTGCTCAAGGGTGACGACCTGCTGCTGGTCAACCCGCGGGTCAAGGCGGCGGGTTTTTCGGTGCCGACGAAGGGGCCCAGCGAGGTCGGCTTGGCGGAGGATGGGCAGGTGTTGTATGCCCGCGTGGCGAAGGCCGACGTGGGGAAGCTGAAGACCGACAGCATCGCGGGTTTTCTTGATTCCGCCAAGGCTGGTCTGAAGACCGTCACGGCGAACCTGCCGACGTGGAACTACGTGTGGGACTTGGTGCTGGCCAGCCCACACCAGATCACGGACGATTTCAAGGCTGCTGGACGGACGGGGATCGAGGGCACGGTGGAGCAGCCCAACGCGATCCGCGGGCATAAGAACGACATCTACATCGCCAAGGGGGCGCTGGTGCACCCGATGGTGGTGCTGGACGCGGCCAACGGGCCGATCTACATCGACGAGAACGCCGAGGTCCACCCTTTCTCGCGGATCGAGGGCCCCTGCTACATCGGTCCGAAGTGCCTGCTGCTGGGCGCCAAGTGCCGCGAGGGCAACTCGTTCGGGCCGGTGTGCCGGATCGGCGGCGAGGTGGAAGAGTCCATCGTCCAAGGGTACTCGAACAAGTACCACGACGGGTTCCTCGGTCACGCGTACGTGGGCGAGTGGGTCAACCTGGGGGCACTGACGACCAACAGCGACCTAAAGAACGACTACTCCAACGTGTCGGTGATGCTGGACGGCAAGAACGCGATCGACACGGGTTCGACCAAGGTCGGCTCGCTGATCGGGGACCACACCAAGACGTCGATCGGCACGCTGTTCAACACGGGGGCGTACGTCGGTTGCATGGCGCTGATCATGGCCACGGGCAAGCCGCTGCCGAAGTTCATCCCCTCCTTCGCGTGGTTCCTCGAGGGGGTGGTCACCAAGGGGTTCGGCAAGAAGCAGTTGTACGAGACGGCCAAGATCGCGATGAGCCGGCGCAAAATGGCATTTGACGAAGCCCAGCAAGGCCTTTACGATAGCATTTTCGAGCTGACCAAGCCTGAACGGGACGAAGCGGTCAAGAAGGGCCGCAAGCAGATGGTCGGCAAGTAACTCACATCGCACCAACAGGAGATTGTGTTCATGGAATCGGTTGCGGATCGCGTGAAAAAGGTCACGGCACGGGTCCTGAAGGTTGACCCGAAGGACATCAAGCCCGAGCAGCACTTCGCGATGGACTTGGGTGCCGAGAGCGTCCAGTCGATCGAGCTGGTGGCCAGCTTCGAGGAGGAGTTCGGCATCGAGATGGACGAGGACGCGGCCCTGTCGGTCGAGACCGTTGGCGGAGCGATCGACTTCATCACGAAGGTCTGCAAGGAACAGGGCGTGAAGGTCTAAACCGAGAGGGTGGAAAGGAAGCATTTGACCATGATCAGCACAAGCACCAAGTCGCCTCTGAAGACGCATCCGCTGAAGGACACGACGACCCCCAACCTCCTCGAAGAGACGTTCGACTACAGCCTGCCGCCGCTGATCAAGTTCGACGGGCCGATCGTCGAATACGTCGACGGTAAGCCGGTGGAGTTCGATCCCAAGTCGGTGAAGACCCGCGATATCTTCATCACCGACACGACGTTCCGCGACGGCCAGCAGGCGCGCCCGCCTTACACGATCGATCAGATGGTTCACATCTACGACCTGCTGGCGAAGCTGGGCGGCCCGAAGGGGGTGGTCCGTCAGACCGAGTTCTTCCTGTACACCAAGAACGACCGCGACACGCTGGACCGCTGCCGGTCGCTGGGCCACAAGTACCCCGAGTGCACGGGGTGGATCCGGGCGGTCAAGGGCGACTTCCGCCTGGTGAAGGAGGCGGGGCTGAAAGAGAGCGGCATGCTCACCAGCTGCTCGGACTATCACATCTTCAACAAGCTGAAGTTCAAGAGCCGCAAGGAGTGCATGGACAGCTACTGCGAGGTGGTGGACGCGGCGTTGGAGGCGGGCGTGCGGCCACGGTGCCATCTGGAGGACCTGACCCGCGCGGACATCGAGGGGTTCGTGCTGCCCTTCGTCGATCGGCTGATGGAGATGTGCCGCGACGTGCCTGAGGGGCAGAAGGTCAAGATCCGCCTGTGCGACACGATGGGGTTCGGCATCAGCTACCCGGGCGTGGAGCTGCCGCGGAGCATCCCGAAGCTGATCTACAAGCTCAACCGGGAGTGCGGGGTCCCCGGTTCGCGCCTCGAATGGCACGGCCACAACGATTTCCACAAGGTGCACGTCAACGGCGCCACCGCGTGGCTGTACGGGTGCGACTCGGTCAACGCGACGCTGTTCGGCTTCGGCGAGCGCACCGGCAACCCGCCGCTGGAGGGCGCGATCTTCGAGTACATCGCGCTCAAGGGCGACCTGTGCGGGATCAACACGCCGGTGATCACGGAGCTGGCGGATTACATGCGGTCGATCGGGCTGCCGATCGCCGAGAACTACCCTTTCGTCGGCAAGTCGTTCAACACCACCAGCGCGGGCATCCACGCTGGCGGCCTGCGGTCGGACGAGCGCATCTACAACATCTTCGACACCACGAAGCTCCTCGGCAGGTCGCCCCGCGTGGCGATCACCGACAAGAGCGGCGCCGACGGCGTGGCGGTGTGGGTGAACGAGTTCTTCGACCTGCACGGCGAGGAGCGGATCAACAAGATCAAGCTCGCCAAACTCTGCCGGTGGGTGATGGATCAATACGAGGTGAACAAGCGGTTGACTTCGATCAGCGACCAGGAGCTCGAGGCCAAGACGAAGGAGCTCTTGCCGGAGCTGTGGGAACAGTACAAGCACCGATTCAAGAAGCGATAAACGGTAAAAGACCGATGGCCAGGGCGTGGGGCTGGGGTGGCGCGGCTTAGGTCAGGTTCGTCGCGTTCGGCATCGGCTAAAAGGCTTGAGTCGAGCAGCCGTCGTCGCCGAGTTCAGTTCATCAGCCCCGGTCGAACCACGCCGAATCGCAAAGACGCGGTCGCCGAACCCACAAACCACCGCTCATGGAATCGACGCTCAGCCGGCCTGGTAAGTGCGTGCCCACGGGTACGTTGCCGCGGCTTGGCATGCAGCGAAGGTTAATCTTTATCCTCGCATGGCCGACACTAGGGACTGACGCGGGGTAAGGCGTAACTCTGTCTTGTCGAGTTGCTGGTTTTTGGCTTGTTCGCCCTCGTGAGCGTGCGGACGTCGGGCGGTAACGTCTTCTGCTTAAGGGCGGTCGGCGAGGCCAAGCCGGCCCACACGATTGGTCCCTGTCGCCCCTTTGGATTTTCGACGTGGAATCCTTCGAAGCGAAAGTCGAAGCGTTCGCTGAAGAGGCCGGCGTTCTGCTGAAGTCCCCGGCCTCACAACGTGCCCGCAGGGGGATGCCCGGCCGGGCTTTTTTCTTGGACGATCACAACATCCTGGCCCTGACCCGCGACAACGGGGACAGCCGATATCCCTACGGACACCGGGGGTTCAACTTCTGGGTGTACGCCTCGGGCTACATGCACGCCAATGAGGGGTTGTTCTCCTACCTCCTGCGTGCCAACGAGGGGCGTGAGCCCCAGGTCGCGTTTTTTGCGGGGTTCCCCAACGGGTCCGACCGGTTTGAGCCTCTGCCGCTGTTGGCGGTGCCGAAGGTCGTCAACCCCTGCGACGCCGATGCCGTGCGGTACACGGTCCTGACGAGCAGCGCGGCGTATTTTTTCACCGAATGGGAGCGCCTGCGGTTCGCGGTGCGTGCGGCGGTGACGGAGGGCAAGGAACTGTGCTTCTCCCTGCTGGCCTCGAACCTGTCGGACCGGTCGCGCGAATTTTTCCTGTCTTCGTTTTTGAATCCGTACCTGCGCAATCAGATCTTCGAGAGCGAGGAGGATCGCTGGTTCCGGCAGGTGAGCATCCTGCCGCCAACGCCCGGGCCGGGGAGCTTGGCGAGTTTCCTGGTGCGGGTGAACGAGGACATCGACCGGACCCGTGCGGTCAGCCACTTGGGGGTGATCCGCCGGTACCTGTCGCTGTCGCCGGGGTCTTCGCTGGTTCGGCACGAGGAGACGGCCTCGCGGCACCGATACGTCGGGGGTCAGCAGAGCAGCCTGCACACGGCGCGGGCGCTGCTGCAGGGGACGTTCGGACGGCCGCAGGCGGTGTGCACGTTCGTGGAAACCGCGATCGCTGGCGACCTGCTGCACCTGACACTGGGTGGGGGCGCGTCCGCCCGGCTGGATATCGTGCTGACCTACCTCCGCGACGACGAGTCCGCCGCCCGCCGCTTGGCGGCCGAACCGCTGCAGCCGGGGATGCTGGACGCCGAACTGGCCGCGCTGGAGGAGGACGATCGGTCGCGGCACAAGGGCTTGGCGGTTTCGGTGGGGCCGTCGGCCGACCCGCGGCTTGAGCCGTTGGTGTTCAACGGCTTCCTGGAGCACCTGAAGCGTCAGGTCGAATTCTGCGCCCTGTTGAAGGGGTACGTGCAGCTGTCGGTGAACTCGCTGATCGGCATCCGGGACGTGTTCCAGGCGTTGGAGGCGCTGGCGTTCTGGGAGCCGGTGCCCACCCGCGCGAAGATGCTGGAGGCCTTGAGCTTCACCGCGCCCGACGGCCGGTGCTTCCGGCAGTACTCGCTGCCCTTCGAGGGTGGCGAGCCGGGGCGGGTGGACTTGCGTCCGTTCATCGACCAGGGGGTGTGGGTGATCTCGACGGTGGCGACGTACCTGCGGGTCACCGGGGACTGGGAGTTCCTGGAGGAGGTCTGCGGGTACCACGAGATCGTCGACGAATCCGCCAAGCGCGTCCGCACCGCAGAGCTTCGCGACAGCGTGCTGGACCACCTGCTGAAGATCGCGGACTACCTGCTGGCCAATCGCGACCACGAATACACCGGGTGCGTGCGGGCGCTGTTCGGTGACTGGAACGACGCGTTGGACGGCCTGGGCGTCAGCAGGGACCCGGGCAAGGCCTACGGCACCGGCGTGAGCGTGATGGCCACGTTGCAGGTGTACCAGAATTGCCACGAGATGGTCGAGCTGCTTGAAGCGGTCGACGCCACCCGGTATGCCAAGGCGATTGCGCTCTATCGCCGGGCCGCCACCGACCTGGAAAAGGCCTTGCGCGACTTTGCCATCGTCGTCAACGACAAGGGCGAGCGGCGCTTGCTGCACGGCTGGGGCGACCGGCGGTCCTACCTGGTCGGCAGTTTCCATGACCCCGACGGCAAGGCCCGCGACGGGCTGACCACGAACGCGTTCTGGGTTCTTTCGGGCATGCTCGACCGCGACCCGTCGATCAAGCCGGTGATCCTGGCGGCGCTGAACCGGCTCGACAGCAAGTACGGCTACAAGACCTTCGAGCCGTGCTTCGCCGAGGACGTGGTTGAGGTCGGCCGAATCCGCAAGCTCCCGCCCGGCACCGCGGAGAACGGCGCCACGTACGTGCACGCCACGGCGTTCGCAATCGCGGCGCTATTCCGCATGGGCGAGCCGCGCCTGGCCTGGGAGCAGCTGGCCAAAATCCTGCCCTTCACCGAGATCCACGAGAACCTGTCGCACTCCCCTTTCGTGATGCCGAACTCCTACGGCTACAACCCGGAGAAGTTCATCGACGGGCAGAACATGAACGATTGGCAGACGGGCAGCTCCAACGTGGTGCTGAAGCTGCTGATCCGCTACGTGTTCGGGTTCGAGCCCAACCTCAAGGGCCTGTGGGTACAACCGGCGGCGTGGGTGCCGTTCAAGTCGTTCGATTTCAACATCCGGGTGCGCGGGTGCGACGTGCACCTGCGGTTCGAGGACCAGGGCCGGTCTCGCCGCACGTTCCTGGTCAACGGGGCGCCTCAACAGGGGACGCGCGACGCGATGATGAATATCGAGAAGCTGTGGGTGCCCTACGGGCTGTTCGACCGGGGGGAGCTGGAGATCCAGGTTACTCAGTAAAGTCAGCCGGCCGGGCTGGGCGAACGCAGGTGCTCCAGGAATGCCTCGAGGCGGGAGCCCCGCATGGCCTCGGGGGTAAACGGGAACCTCGCGGCGAACCCGCCCGGGTCGACCGGATGGTCGGCGGCGAACGCGAGCGCCGGCGGCCGCTGCTTCAAAGCCGACACCGCAGCGATGTCGCACCGTAGCAGCGCTGCGGGGTGGTGGTTCAAGGAGGGATCGATCCCGCCAAGCCCCTGCTGTGTGCAGCCAAACGCCCCGCCATAGAACTGCACGTGGCGGGGGTTGACCGCGATCAGGACGTCGGTCGCTTGGCAGAGCTGGGCGTAGGCGTAGACGAACCGCATCAATTCGACGAGGGCCTCGGCGGTGCGTGCCAGGTGCTTGCGACGATCGCCGAACAGCCCGATCTGCATCAGCCGCCGCCCCTGCTGACGCAGGTGGGCCAGCTCCGTGGGGTACACCCGGTCCAAGGGCAGGCCCAAGGGGGTGTCCAGAATGGCGGTCAGCGTGGTGACAATCACGGGGCCCAGACGCCCGATCACCACGGCCGACCGGTCGGTAAAGGCGTGAACGCAGGAGTGCAATTGGAACGCATTGACCCCGATGAGGCCCTGGCGGCGGTACGAGTTATAGACCAGTTGCCAGGCGCCCAGCACGTCGTCCGCGGTCTGAGCAACGCTAAAGGATAAACCGGGCGCCCCCTGCCGATCTGCGACCGGCAACCCAGCCAGTACGATGCTGTCGTGAGTTCGCTCCGGCATATGTTTGCCTGCCGGGACCAATCCAGACCCCCGGAATCGGAATTCCCCGAGATCCCCGGAATCCCCCGGCTGCTTCTTTCTATGTGTGCGGACGCCGTGAAAATACCGGAAACAGCACGAGCCCTTCGTTTTTCTCCATAGTCCTGCATGCTGGGTGCAGGGCCGGATACCGAGTTATTCGGTTATCGGTCCTATCAATAGGTTACTTATCGGTTGGATCGACTCCCCTTGGACAGGACTTAACCCTAGCCTCATCTGAAGCTAGCTTAGAAAAAGGCCAGTCCGGTATCTCCCTCGTATACGCTCGCCCGAGCGCCATCGTGGACTCCTCCCCGGCCCC
>JAJUHR010000285.1 GCA_029267795.1 Planctomycetota bacterium | reverse complement strand
TCGAAGCCGGGGGTGTAGGGGAGCTGGGCTTTGTAGCCTTGGCCGCCTGCGCGGATGTAGGTGTCGACGGGGTTGACGCCGATGGAGCGGACTTGCACGACCACGACGCCGGGGGCGGGCTGGGGGGCGGGCACTTCTTCGAGGTGCATGACCTGCGGGTCGCCGTGCTGATGGACTCGGATGGCTTTCATGCAAGAAGATCATACTGACGCAGCGGCAGGGTTGGGGCGTATGTGCGCTGGCGGGCAAGCCGCCGGTGGCACGCGTGCGGTGATTGGAGTGGTCGGGGGAGCGGGACTGGTATTGTGCTATCGGCGTTGGACCTCGGGAGGCAGGGGCTGGGGCTGGTGGGGGGTGTTCTGGCTGAGGTCGAAAGCTGGTGGGGCGAGGTCCTGCTGGATCGCCAGGCCTGGAGGTGCGGGGAAGGCTTTGCGGGGGTCGATGCCCACGAGCTGGGCCTGTTGGGTCAGGTCGGGCAGGAGGCGGGCGTAAACGGCCAGTTGCAGGCGTGGCGGGGTGTTGGCCCAGATTCGGGCGCGTTTCAGGAGGGAGACGGAGGGGGTTTTCATCAGCATGATGTAGTTGTCTTCGAGCACCTGCTGGAACGGGAGCAGGGCGCGGCGGTCCTGTGGGGCCAGGGGTGTGCGCTCCTTGCCGTGTTGGTATTGCTGGTGCGCGGTGTGCGCTAGTTGGAGGAAGCGGTCGAACGTGTCCCGGCGGCCGTTGGCCAGGCCTTCGTTCATGGCGCGGAGGATCATGGCGGTGATGAATTGGCGGGTGTCGGGCAGGGCCTGGAGGTTTTCTTGCAGCAGTTCCGTAACGAGCTCGCTGAGGGGCTTGCGGTAGCGGCCGGTGGAGAGGTTTTCGGGGCGGTTGGCGTAGAGTTGGCGGGCCTTGTCGTAGAAGCGTTGGGCCTGGTCGGGGTCGCCGTAGAGGTAGTAATCGGTCATGGCGCGGAGGAGGAAGTTTTCGTGTCCGGCGGCGAAGCTTTCGGTGGAGATGCCGCCGTATAGGCCGGATTCGATGCGTTGCTTGGCTTGATCCATGGCGCGGTCGTAGGCGGGGATGAAGCGGGGGTCGGGGAGCAGGTCGAGTCGAAGACTGACGGGGTCGAAGTAGACCAGGCCGGACCACGCCAGGTGCTGGAGGGAGTAGATGACCTGCCGGTTGGTGTTGAGCAGGTCGATCGGCTGGGGGGGCGTGGTGCGTTGTTGGGCGGCGACGCGCAGGCCCATTTCGGACCAATAGCAACCGTGGGCGGCGGGGTGGCGCCAATCCAGCGGGCCGTAGGTCTCCATCAGCTCGAGCATGAAGCGGGGGTCCATGTGGTAGCGGGTGCGGAGGACGCGTTTTCGGAGGAAGGCCAGGAGAGGTTCGAGAGCCGCGTCGGGGTCGGATTCGAAGACGGCGGCGGCGAGTCGGCGGTCGAGGGGGAACCGGGTTTGCTTGAAGTCGGCGGGGAGCAGGCCGGCGTCGACGGAGGCGCGGTACATCTGGGCCCGGCCGATCTGGCGGAGGAGGGTTTCGTCGAGCTGGTAGCCCAGGGCGTGGAGGCGATCGATCAGGGGTTGGGCGTCGGGGTGATGGGCCAGGAGGTCTTCGAGGGAATCGGGGGCTTGGGGGATGGCGCGGAAGCGGTCGATGGCCTGGGGGGTGGTGGCGGAGTCGGTCGGGGCGCCGAGCAGTTCCTGCCAATCGAGCGCGAGGCGGCGTTTGTAGTACCAGTGCATGTCGTCGAGGAGCTGGCCGATCTTGTGGAAGTAGATCCAGCTGAGCTCGCGATACAGGGGGACGGCAGTGGGGTTGTAGGCGATGCCTTTATCGCGGAGCAGGGCGATGCCTTTGTTGACCCAGTCCCAGCGTTCGTCGGGGGTATGGGTGGCGACGGAGATGTTGTACGCCATGTTCCACGCGTGGAATTGCCAGACCTGCCAGAAGCGTGGTTGGAGGGAGGTGATCCACTGGCTGAGCTGGTTGGCTTCGAAGAACTTGCCCTGCTGCTGCAGGTCGGTGGCGCGTAGCCAGAGGTAGTCGATGCCCAGGGCGCGGAGGGGGCCCAGGGCGGTGATGGCGACGGTGATGTGGGGCGGCAGGGCGTCGCTGGGCGCTTCGGCTGCGGTGGTGTGCCGCCAGGAGTGTTGCTCGCGCTGGAGCGGGCCGGCGAGGAAGCCCGCTGCGAGCAGGCATGCCACCGCGGTGGTCAACGCGAGCGCCTGAATGACACGGTCTGAAGGCATGCATTACCCAACGGGTGGAAACCTCGGAAACTCTCCGAAAAATCACCGGCCCATCCCTCACCCCACCCCTCTCCCAGGCTGGGAGAGGGGGTTATGAAACTGTCTCTACTCTAGCTCGATCTCTAGCTAGATCGTTACGTGAGCCAGTTCCCGGGCGCGGAAGGCGAGCCAGCCCACCAGGGCGCATGCGGTACTCCACAGTAATCCGATCTTCACGGCGGCGGTGGCCACCGCGGACCAAGCGACCGCTCGACCGTCGGCGAGCAGGGGCACGGGGTTGTGCTCGCTGAGGGCCGGGACTAAAGCCATGAAGCCTTGCCCGATGGCTTGGATGAGGATCTTGACGGCGATCCAGATCTCCCCCGAGAGCAATTGGCTGACGAATCGGCTGGGCAGGAGAAGGGCCTTGTCCCACGTGGTGGCGGCGCTGCCCGCGTTCGGGAGGGTGACGTAGCTTTGCAGCGATTCGTAGATGAACCCGCTGGCGGCGGCGGCGGCGTAGATGAGCAGGCTCAACAGGCAGGCGACCTGGAAGTCGAGCATGGCGCCGGCTGCAAGGCCGAGCATCGCCAGGAACGCGAGCCTAACCCAGAGCATGATCAGACCTCGGGCGAGGTTGGGGCCGAAGCGTCCGACGGGGTAGAGCACTTCGAGCCCTTCGCCGGGGGTGAAGCTGACGCTGGATGGGGAGGCGGCTTGGTTTTCGAGGGGAGGGAGGTTGGCGAGGCGTAGTTCGAGCCGGCCGGAGTCGTCGATCGCCGCGGAGGGCAGGTCGATCACGTGGTAGACGTTGTCGGCGACCTTGATTTGCCCGAACGGGCGATCGTTGAGCCACAGCGCCAGGCGTACGAACCCATCGGGCGGGGGGTTGGAGGAGCGGGGCTTGAATCGCAGTTGGACGGCTGGGGCGGTGTGCCTGGCGTGCTGCAGCCCGGTGAAGAGGTAGCGCTCATCGGCGAGCGGGGCGACGGTGTACCACTTGGCGATGACGGCTTGTTCGATGGCTTGGCGGTCCGCGGGGCTCAGGGGCTCGCGGTAGCGGTCCGGGGCCTCGGCCTGCAGCTG
>JAJUHR010000086.1 GCA_029267795.1 Planctomycetota bacterium | reverse complement strand
TGTTGTACTTGACCGGGGTGCCGGATATGGAGGGGTATCTTCGCGGGCACGCTCCGCCGTTCCGGCTGAACCCGGGGGTTATGAACGAGATCTGGGAGTCTGAGGCAGTACCGGTGCCTGGTGTGCTGGTACTGATCGGAGTGGGCTGGGAGGGATGGTGGTGGGTGCGGGGTCTTGTGCGAGCGAGGTAGGGATTCGGTCCTGTAGATTGTGGTGGGCTTGTGTCTATAATGATTTCATAGTCAATTCGGTAGAGAAGTTAACCGAATCGTATTGGTAAGCCGAATGAATGCCGAAGACACGACGCAAAACAGCCCGGAGAGTTTGTTTGAACGAGTTGAGCGGGTACTGGGGCGTATCCGGCCGGCGGTGCAATCCGACGGGGGCGATCTGGAATTGGTCGAAGTGACTCACGAGGGGGTGGCGAGGATCAGGCTGCACGGGGCCTGCGTGGGCTGCCCGTCCAGCACGATGACACTTCAAATGGGTATCGAGCGGAACATTCGGGAGAAGGTCCCGGAGGTCACCGCTGTGGAGCAGGTCCCTTAAAGAGGGGGACGGTCTAGTGGGGCGGGAATGTTGCAGAGGCGCTGCCCTCCGGACCAACCGTCTTTAACTCAAGGCGGTGGGGGGAGTTTGACGGCCTCCGAAGATAGGCGGGGTGAGGCACGGGTGGAGAAAACGGGTGGGGCCATGGTTGGAGGTTAAGGGCAAGGAGAGCCTGGGATGCTCGCATTAACCCGCCGAATCGGAGAGGAGATCGTCATCGGCGACCCGCTGAACCCGCTGGGTGTGATCCGCGTCGTCGACATCCACGGGGATAAGGTACGCCTATCCTTCGACTTCCCGCGGGAGACGCCCATCAATCGCCGGGAGCTGGCAGAACAGAAGGCCAAGCAGCAACTGCAGGGCCGGCCGGTCAGCGAGAACGACAAAGTGGCGTGTTCTGGCCAGGAAGGCCCGGGGGCCGCTTGATCTTTTGAGGCCCGTGAGCCTTCGCCTATCCCCTTCCCCTGTCCCCTGAGCTATCGCATCTTTCTTAGAGCTTTTCGTTTAGGTGTAGAGTTCCTTGGGGGGCTCGCGTCAGGGGGGTGTTCCCTGGGCCTGCGACGGAACGAGGGGCGTAAGCTCAAGCAACTGGATGCAGTGCTCGTCTGGTTCTTTTCCAATCACTTCGCGTAGCACCGTGACGTTGAATTGATTCTGCAAATCGGCTAACCGACCCGGGGGGGACACCAACGCAAGCCGATGGGTGGGGGTGTGTTCGAGGGCGGTTCGGATCTGCTGGGGGGATCGGCACTCGATGACCGGGCGGTGCGCGTAATAGACGAAGACGCTAGCGTCTGCTTCCCAAGCAGCTAGGGGCACTTCTGGCGGGACTAACCGCGGTATGGCCTGAGCCAGGTTCGCGTGGAGGTACCGGCGGCTGGAGCGGGCCTCACCTGCGTACCCGATCCCCACGAACACCAGTACAATCACCGAGGCGGAGTTGATCCAATGGAAGGCCGGTTGGGGCGCCTGCCACCAGACCCTGACGCCGGTGGCTGCAAGGACCGCTAGCGCCAGCAGGAATAGCGCGAGCGGCATAGCTGGGGGCGGGCGTTGATTGGTTTCAGCAAAACCCCAAAGCCAGACGATGACCCCCAGCCCCCCTACCCCGTGCAGAGCCAAGATCCACCCCCAACAGCGCTTCGACGCGGGGGAACCCGAGGCGGCGAGTGTGCGAAAAAGATCCACCGCCCCGGCTCCCAGGAGCACAGCCATTGGCCCAAGGATCGGTAGCAGGTAGTAGGCGTGGCGACGGGATCCCAAGGACATCAGCACGATCATCACCGCCACGGTCCAGGCGAGCAGGCGGGCGCTGTCTCGTCGCGGGCTGCGCCACGGCAGCGCGACCGCTGGGGGAATGAACACAGCCCAAGGCAGGATCAATGTAGGGGCACGGTAAACGAATCCTGGGTCGAGCAGGTTGGACCAGCCGATCCGCAGGGCCGAGCCGGTTAGCTCGGACTGGCCAAGGGCCTCGCGCGGCACCGCACGGTAGACCCACCACCACCAGGGCAACGCGACGGCTAGGCACAACAACAGCCCCGTGGTCGGACGCAACACGTGCAGGATCGTCTTCGCTGCAGTGCGCTGGGTGAGCAGGAACACCAGAAAGCCTGCGATGAGGATGGCGGGCACGTGCGGCCCTTTGGTGAGCGTAGCCAGGGCGAAGGCGAGCCACATGCCATAGGTGTAAGGGGTGCCACGGCTGGCGGTTGCGGCGAGGGACCAGGATCGTGCGAAACAGGCGATCGCGGCGGTGCACCCGGCGGCGTACAACATCTCCGGGCGGGCGCTGTGCGTGTAGTTGAAATACCCGACGCTGGTGGTCATCAACAGGCCTGCGGCCAGGCCTGTTTCACGATCGAAGAGCTCTCGGCCCATCCAGATCGTGAATCCCACGGCGGCGACACCGGCGAGGACCGAGGGTAGCCGGGCGTGCCAGGGTTCGACCCGCCACGGCTGGCGTGACCACGCGGTTGCGGTCAGGGCGGTGAGCCAGTAACCGACGGGGGGCTTGGCCAGCCGGGGTTGCTGGTTAAAGTAGGGCACCAACCAATCGCCGCGGTTGTGCATTTCCTGGGCGGTTTGGGCCACGAAGGCCTCGTGGCTGTCTAGGGGCAGTTCCGCGATGCCGGCGACTCCTCCGATCGAGGCGGCGACCAGGACCGCGATGGTGAGTGCCCACCAAACGCGACCGGGCAGGGGGGCCTGATTGGAAGCGGAGGCTTGCGTCATGCGGGCTTAGTTTCGAGCGGCGAAGCGGCCAGGGGAGCGCCGAGGCGGGCGGCTCTGCTGGGGTCAGTGTGGGGCGGCACGGCTACGGTGGATCAGCACGAGGTTGCGGACGTAGATCAGCCCGCCCATCGTTTGGCCGGATATGCCCACGATGTCCTTACGCCAACTGAAGTACGCCAGCAGCATCACGGAGCCGATCAGGCTCATCCACCAGAACACCTCCGGCACGACGGAGCGGCTGTTCCTTTCGCTGGCCAGCCACTGGACCACCATGCGACCGGCGAACAACAGCTGGCCGAGAAACCCTAGCGACACCCAGGCGATACCGATCGGGCTGGAGATGTTCAGCACGCGGTCGAGCCAGCCGCGGGACGTGTAGTCGCTGTAGAGTTGTTGTGCGAATTGGTCCGGGGTGAGGGACTGAACGGGATTCCGGCCATCGGTCAGGAGGTACCGGAACGAGCCGTCGGGCTGAGGTTGCAGTTGGATCTGCTGTGCGCCGCCGAGCGGGGTTTCGATCGGCACAGGGCGGTTCGGTGTTGGGGGTTGGGGTGCTGTGGCGGCCCAGGCGGCGCTGAAAGCCAGGCCGATGGCAGCGGCGAGGATCCCAAGGCCCACCCAGCGGCGATTCAACGCTTCGTCTCCGCGTACCGTGGTTCTTCGGAATAGATTGGTTGGCAGGAGGTGTCGCGCAGGCGGTGCCGCATCCACCGCACGGCGAAGCAATCGATCAAGCCGCAAAAGGCGCGGTTCCACATCCCGTATTTCGCGAGGCCGGAGTGCCGCGGCCGGTGGTTCACGGGCACCTCGATCACGCGGGCCCCGAGCATGCGGGCGTAGAGGGGTAGGAACCGGTGCATGCCTTTGAATTGCAGGGGCAGTCGCTGGGCGATCTCGGCGCGGACCACGCGGGTGGAGCAGCCGGTGTCGTAGATCGTGTCGCCGAGCGTCAGGCGGCGCGTGGCGCGTCCGACCCAGCTGCTGAACTTGCGGGCTGGGCTATCGTTGCGACGGATGCGGAGGCCCTGCGCCATGTCGGCGTGCCCGGCGCGGACCAAAGCCAGCAGCCGGATCAGGTCGGTCGGGTCGTTTTGGAGATCGGCGTCGAGCGTGGCGACAAACCTGCCCCGGCTGGTGGCGATGCCCGCGTGCAGGGCTGCGGACTGGCCCATCGGCCTGGGGCGGTGCAGCACACGCAGCCAGCGGTGGCTCGATGCCAGCTCGCGCAGGCGGACGAGTGTCCCATCCGACGATCCGTCGTCGACCACGATCAGCTCTGCCTCGATACCCGCTCCGATCACCGCGACCTTAACCTGCTCGACCAGCGGTCCGACGTTGCCTTCTTCGTTGAGCGCGGGGACTACGATCGACAACTCGGGCCAGGGCTCGTCGAGCGGCTGTCCATCCACGGAGAATGTACTGGACGTGATCATTACCAAGCCCGAAAGGGGGGTGTAAAACCGCCTTTAGTTTAGAGCCAAACGGGTACCAGCGAAACGAACGGGGGTATGTTTCGTGGTCCGCGCATGACTCGGGGTTTAATAACAGTATCGGGGTGAAGCCGGTCGCACCCTTGATCCGCTGCGGTGGAGTCGCACGAGGGCTTGCGGGGGTTGTGCTGCGCCCTTCGTGCTGGAAGCGGTCAGGAGCCAGAGCTTATGAAAAGCGGGTGAAGGGACTTGAACCCTCGACATTCACGTTGGCAACGTGACGCTCTACCACTGAGCTACACCCGCATATCGCGGTGAGGAACGACATCCCCGTTCCGTCTCGTTCGAATCGTAGCAGTCATCTTTTCCCCGACCAAGGGCACAAGAGCGGGAGATTGAGGCGCGCCTACCCGCAAAC
The DNA here is from genome assembly GCA_029267795.1 of Planctomycetota bacterium. Lineage (GTDB taxonomy): Bacteria > Planctomycetota > Phycisphaerae > Phycisphaerales > Phycisphaeraceae > JAJUHR01. The sequence continues at coordinate 2,835 of JAJUHR010000086.1, read as the reverse complement.
GCGCATGTTAGCATCGGCTGGCGCGACTGTCCACATGATCCTCCGCTAGCCTAACTTCGTGTTCGATCGGCTTTATCTGAGTCTTTGCCCCTTCGATGTGGGGTGCTGCAACGGGCTACCAGGCTTAGTCTATGTCTACGCCGAAGTCGGCTTGGCGAACTGAAGCCCCGTTCCGCTCGGGAGAGGGGTTGGTCGCTGTCGCTGTGGAAGGGAAGGGAAAATGGCGGCCTCTTCTGGCTCGGTCAAGATACCTGGTGTGTGCGATGGCCACGACCTGGGGGCGTTTGGGCCACGACGCGCCCATCGAGAGGGCTGGCATTAGGTGGGAATTGGGCCACTAAATTTTTTTTAAAATACAAACGAAAGGTATTGATTTTCGAAAAGGGGGTCGTTACATTGCGGTTGATAGCTGACAGGTGCCCGGCGAGCCGGCCTGCGTAAGCCGGATTCGGCCGGGTGAAAAGGGAAGTGGGGTGAGCAGCGATAAGCACGCGACTTGAGATGTTCCCAGGCGATTGAGGTTTGGAAACTGGGAAGAGATTGAGTTTGCGTGGCGAGTCGTGCGAATCCCCCGCGGTCGCGCCGCCGTGATGGGCGTGTCCCGATGCGAGTCGGGACGAACGTTTCGCGAAGGGAGCCACTATCTGGCCTGCAACGGGCTGGATGGGAAGGCTGGCGAAGCGTGCCCTAAGCCGGAAGACCTGCCTGTTGGTACCGTGCGGTCCTCGCGATTTGGGACACCGCAGGCATGAGTCTGTATTTTTCCCCAATTCAGCTTTTTGCCTCCGGACGCTGTCGTAGGTATGTGGCTGCGCGCCCATCGCGAGGGAGCGGGACTTTACCGTGGCTTGGGGGTTATAGCCCTGCGCGAGTCGGGGCAAGGAGGCGAAGAGCGTGCTACGCGCATCGATCTTGGGGTTGTTGACCGCATTCAGCGGTCTTGGTGGAGGGGTCGCGCTGGGAGAGGCGTTGGTCGTCGCGCCGCCGAAGGATAGCACCGCCTTGTTTGGTAGCTATTACGGTCTCGGATTCAGCGACGGCGAGTTGTACCTGCACACGGGCAACTCGATCTATGTGCTGGATCGATCCGGGGGCGAGACCCCCAGCTTCCGTTTGTATATGACGGGGCTGGAATTCGCCTTCGGGGGGCCGCGTCGAGGCTATGAAGGCGCGTTTGCGGCAGGGCCGGGGGGCAAGGCGTTGGTCTCGATGGGGTTCACCGATGGGGGGGCCCTGTTGGTGGACTTGGCCACGAGGACGACGCGTGTTGTGCCTGACTTCGACGGAGACGGCTCGAACGACGACAACATCTTCAGCGCGACGGTCGGGGCGGAGGGGAGAATCTATGCGATGTGGGCGTCCCGGCGGTTTTTTCCTGTGGACGCGACGAAGGTTTATGCCATCGACCCGGTCACCCTGGAGACCCGGTTGGTGGCGGACGTCAATCCAGGGGAATACAGCGGGGGTCTGGCTCTGGATTCCCAGGGCAACCTCTATGCTGGCACGTTCGTCGCGGGGCAGTTCCCGAATCCTGTGGGGACCGCAAAGCTCTTCCTCTTAAACGCGGGAGAGCTTAACGGGAACGGGTTAGCGAGAGCTTCGCTGGTCGGCGGTGGGGCGTCCAACGGCAATATTTGGACGGTGGTCGACCGCAAGGGAAGCGTGTTCATCGGCACGCCCACCGGCATCGGGGTGCTGCGTCCCGGATCAACGAAGATACGGAACTTCTACGGGAATATCACCGACGAGGGGCTGTTCTCCAACCCCAAGTTCATTCTCGAGGGTTTGGCGTACGATCCGGTGAACGACAGGATCGCGTTCCTTGAAACCGAGAAGGGCACGGTGCAGTACGTGCCCAAGGTTCTGCCGGTGCCGGAGCCGGCGTCCTTAGCGATGCTGATCGTTGGGGTGATCTGTTGTAGCAGCCGGCGAAAAGGGGTTGCTGTCCGAGGGGTGAGACCTGGGGTCGGTCCAGGGCTTTATCCGGGGGGTCCGGGGGTGAGGCCGTGGGTCGGAGTTCGGACATGACCTGTCGGGGTGATACCAGCGCGACACGGGGCGTGGGGGCTGCCGGGTTTACGGTAGTGGAGTTGATGGTTGTGGTTGCGGTGGTGGGGGTGATGGTGGGGATGCTGCTGGCTGTGGTTGGCAAAGCGCGGGCAGCGGCGAGGCAGGTCGGGTGCGGATCGAACATCCGTCAGATGGGTAGGGCGATGCAGATGTACGCCAACGATCACAGCGATTCACTCTTCCCCCTTAAGCAGGTTCTGCCGGGGCAGGGCACGTTGTGGTGGTTTGGCTTCGAGGCGGATGGCGGTCCCACGGCGGAGGGGCAACGGATCCTCGACCGAACCCGTGGCAGGTTATGGCCGTATTATGGAATGGCTGACAGCATCGAAGTCTGCCCGTCTTTTCCAACGAGCAGCCCGAACTACAAGCCGAAGTACACCACCAGCTGGACGACCTACGGGCCGGCGGCGAAGCTGACCAACCCCAGCGGCCCGGCCAAGGTGGATCAGGTCCGTGAGCCGTCACGGACGCTGGCGTTTGCCGATTCGGCACAGCTTAATACGTTCCAGGCCCCAGCGTCGCCAGCGCACCCGATGTTCGAGCAGTGGTACTACGTATCGAAGACCGAGGAAACCGTGTTCTATAACCACAACCTAACGGCATCTGCGGTCATGTTCGACGGCCATGTGCAGCAGATTGCTCCGGAGTTTGGGGTCAGTCCGACGCTGCCGGAGGCTCCGGTTGGCAGGCCGCCGTCGAATGTGGTCCTTCAGTTGAAATAAGAGGAGAGGTGTCCCGCGGCGGCATCCGGGCGCGCCGCCGCAT
>JAJUHR010000058.1 GCA_029267795.1 Planctomycetota bacterium | reverse complement strand
CGTGAAAGGGGATTGTGGGTAACGGAGAGGGCGGGATTCGAACCCGCGGTACGGTTACCCGTACACGCGATTTCCAGTCGCGTTCCTTAAGCCGCTCGGACACCTCTCCGGGGTTACGGTGGGTATCGTATTAGGTATCGGGGGGATGTAAAGCAGAGGCACGAGTGATCGAGGAGAGCGTTGCGTGAGAGAAGATAGGCACAACAGCGAGGGGCTGCACGGCTTGCTGGTGGTGGATAAGCCGGTGGGGTGGAGTTCGATGGACGTGGTGCGGCGTGTCCGCCGGGCGGCGGGCGGAGTTAAGTGTGGGCACGCTGGGACGCTGGACCCGCTGGCGACCGGAGTGGTGGTGTGCTGCCTGGGCCGGGCGACGCGCTGTGTGCCGGAGGTGATGCGCCTGACGAAGGTGTACGAGGCGCACGTGGATCTTTCAGCGTTCACGGCGACGGACGACCTGGAGGGGCAGCGGGTTGAGGTTGAGGTGGCTTCGCCGCCGGGGCGGGAAACGGTGGAGGCGGCTGTGCAGCGGTTTGTGGGCGAGGTGGAGCAAACCCCTCCTGCTTTCAGTGCGGTGCACGTCCAGGGGCGACGAGCGTACGAACTGGCTCGTAAAGGGCGCGAGGTGGCGTTGGCCCCGCGGAAGGTGCGGATCGACCGGATCGAGCTGCTGGAGTACCGCTGGCCGGTGGCGGTGCTGCGGGTGGTGTGCGGCAAAGGGACGTATATCCGCAGTTTGGCGCGGGACCTGGGGTGTACGCTGGGCACGGGGGGGCATCTGGCGAGGCTGCGGCGGCTGGCGGTGGGCGAGCACGACCTATCGATGGCGGTGGATGCTCAGCGCCTCGCCAAGCCACTAACCCAAGAGGACTTGATCCCTCTGCCGTTGGAGATGTAGATCGTGAGGTGGCTTTCGCGAACGGTTTTCCTGAATCGAGTGGTGCGTATAGCGCTGCGGAACTGGGGCGCGTTACGCTTAGCCCCAGGCACCGTCGTTGCTGCTAGAGGCCCAGGACATTTTGCGAGCCACGGCGATGGGCCCGCTGTGTGTTCGTTCACGGCGGGCCAAATCATTTCATTGACAGGTCGATGACCCGGCCTACGAGTCGCGGGTCACCGCTACACTCTTGCCCCAGCCATTTCAGTTCGAGAGACTGTGCACGCAAACGAAAAACGCTCTGTTATCCACGAAAACGGGGTTTTGATCTCCGGTAGTCGCGGTCAAAGCGGCGATCGGGGACTTACGGGACGCAACCTACCTAGGAGGCTTTTCTGGTTGGGGGCCGGGGCAGGTCCGATAGGGCCCGCTCGCGGCGTTCGAGGTCCTGCTGCCAGCGGGTCAACTGGTTCCACTTGGCGCGGAGCTTGGCGACGGTCTGGCGGTAGGCGCGGTGGTAGATATCCAGTTTCTGTTCCATTTCGGTCTGGCGCTGGCCCAACTCCTGGTGCCACCGTTCCAGGGCGGCTTTTTCCTGCTGGAGGGATGCCTCGGTGGCTTGGATGGAGGATTCCGTCTGGCGGATCTGTTCGAGGGTGAAGCTGAGCTTGCGGCGTTCTTCTTCGAGTTCGCGCTCGCGCTGGTCGAACTGTTGGTTTTGGGCTTGCAGCTCGGCGCGGTGGGATTCGATGTCCCAGATGGTGGTTTCGACCTCGGCCTGGCGGCCGTCGTCGGGGCGGTTGGCCAGGCGTGCCATCTCCTCGTGGAGCGTGGCCCATTGCTGCTCGAACTGCTGGTGCTGAGCCGCGAGGCGTTCGCGTTCCGCTGCGAGGTTGCGGCGCTCGTCCTCCAGGGCCTGGGCTCGTTCCGCCAGTGTTTGCTGCTGGACGTGGAGCTCGGCGGCGAAGGCTTGGATGTCGATCGGGGGCGGGGTTGTGCTGGTCGGTTCGGCGGGGGCTTGTTCTGCTAAGGCGATCAGTTCCTGCAACCGGGCGCTCAGCTGCGTCATCTGCTGCTGGAGCCTGGGGTGTTCCTGGAGCGCTTGCTGGTGCTGGGTCGCGGCCTGGGACCGCTCCTGGTCTATCTGGTGGTATTGGTCTTGGATCTGCTGCTGGTGGGTGACGAGCTCGGCGCGGCGTTCCTCGATTTCGGCGAGGCGGGCCCTGATTTGAGCGCGTCGGCGGGCCTCTCCCACGCGGCCGGGCAGGTGCCCCATCTCGTCGAGGAGCAAGGCCTGCTCCTGATCGGCGGCTTGCTGCTCTTTGATCGCCTGGTCGTGAGCGGATCGCAGCTTCTGCAGTTCGGCGTTGAGGTCTTGGAGGCGCTGCTCCAAGCGGCGGGCCCGCTCGTGCAAGCAATCGCAGCGGGCGCTGAGCTCTTCGATTTCCTGTTCAAGCGCGGTCCGTTGGGCGTCGAGTTCGTCCTCGGAAGGCCGGCCGGGGGCGCTGGCGGCGGCGGCTTCGAGGGCGGCCAATTCCTGCTGTTTCTGTGATAAGCGATCGCGTTCGGCGGCGAGCTGCTGGAGACCTGCTTGCAGCTGATGCTCGCGTTGCTCGGCTTGGTCCTGGCGTTGCTCGAGCTGGGCGCGCTGGGTCTCCAGCTCGCTGCGGCGGCCTCTGAGGGTCTTGAACCGTTGCTCGACTTCCCGCTGCTGGGCGGCGAGGGCGGCCCGTTCCTCGTGGAGCGTCTTCCAAAGGCGGTCGAGCTCCTGCTGCTGATCGGCGGCGGCTTGCCTCTGGCGCTCGAGCTGCTGGCGGCTGTCCTCGAGCTGTCGCTGGCGCTGCTCGAATCGTTGTTGCTGGGTCTTGAGCTCGGCGCGTTGGGCCTCGAGGTCGGACCTGCGTTGCTCGAGGTCCTGCTGGTGGTCTGCGCCCTGGGGGTGGTCGGCGGGCTGGGAGGTGTCGCTGTTGACCTGCGACCACTGCTGGTCGAGATCCTCCTGCTGCTTGGCGAGCCACTGGGATTCGGATTGCAGGTGTTGCTCGCGGTGGGCCAGGTCCTGCTCGAGCTGCTCGAACTGGGCTTCTTGCTGGATCAGCTCGCGGCGTTGGGTCTCGATCTGAAGGATGCGGCGTTCCACCTCCAGCAGTTGCTCGGCGCGGTCCGGCCCCTCGGGCAGGTTGGCTTTCTGGCTGCGTAGCGAGGCGAGGAGCTTTTCCAGTTCCTGGTGTTTCTGTTCAAGGGCCTGGCGGCTGCTCTGGAGTTCCTGGCGGCTGGAGTCGAGTTGACGGGCGCGGTCGTCGAGCTGGCGGCGCTGCTGTTCGAGCGAGGTGATCTGCGCCTCGATCTCGTGCCGCTGACTCAGGAGCTGTTCGGAGCGGGACTCCAGCTGCTGGCCGTGGAGGGTCAGCTCTTGCTGTTGTTGCCTGAGCGAAGCCCATTGCTGCTCGAGCTCCTGGCGTTGCTGGGCGAGTTCGAGCGTTTGCTGTTGGGCCTGGTGCCTGAGTTGTTCGACGTCGCGTTGTTGCTGTTCGGTCTGGCTCTGGAGCTGCTGCAGGTCGTGTTCCTGTTGCTCCAGCCGGCTGTGCTGCTCGTGCAGGGCCTGCCGCTGGGAGTCGAGGGCTGCTTGTTCGATGTGGAACTGGTTTTGTTGCTGTTCGAGCTGGTCGCGCTGGGATTCGAGCTGCGAACGCAGGGCCTCGAGTTCGCGTCGCTCCAGTTCCAGGGCGGTGCGTTCGTTGGCGAACGCCTGCTGCTGGTCTTCGAGGGCGGCGTGTTGGGCCTGCAGGGTTTGGCGGTCGGATTCGAGCTGGCGGGCTTGGGATTCGGTGTCGGCCTGGAGGCGTGCGAGTCGCTGTTGCCGAGACTCCAACTCGGCGTGGCGGTTGGCGGCGTGTCGTTGTTGAGCTTCGAGTTCGTTCCGCTGGGCGGCGAGCTGCTGGCGGTGCGTTTCTAGCGCCTCCTGCTGGGCCTGGAACGTTTCGCGTTCGTTGGCGAATGCCTGTCGCTGGGCTTCGAGGGCGGCGTGGTGAGCCTGCAGGGTTTGGCGGTCGGATTCGAGCTGGCGGGCTTGGGATTCGGTGTCGGTTTGGCGGCGGCTCAGCTCGTCTTGCCAGGACTGGAGTTCCGCCTGGCGTGCCACGAGCTGGCTCTGCAGGGCCTGGCTTTCGGACTGCTGTGAGGCGAGGTCCTGGCGCTGGGCCTGGAGGGCGGAGGCTTGTTCTTCTAACTCGGCTGCGCGCGATGCCAGCGCCCGCTCCTGGTCGGCGAGGTGGCTGGCTTTGTGGTCGAGCTCTCGGCTGAGGTTCGTGAGGGCGGCGCTGTCGCGGTCGAACGCGGCCCGCTGGCCGTCGAGTTCCTCGCGCTGGCGGGTCAAGGATTGCCGATCGTTTTCGAGCAGGCGTTTTTGTTCTTCCAGGTGCTGCTGCGCGTCCTGGATCGCGAGGAGTCGCTGGTCGAGCTGGGCCTGCTGGTCGTTGAGCTGGCGCTGCTGGGCCTGAAGTTCGGCGAGTTGGGTGTTGAGCTGGTCTCGTTCGGAGGCGAGCGCGGCTCGCTGGGCCTCGAGCCGGGTTGCATCGGCTTGGAGTTGCTCGCGGGTTCGGAGGTTTTCGTGCTTTTCCGCGACGAGGCTGCGGGTCTGGTCGAGGAGTTGGGCGTACTGGAGGTCGGTCTGTTGCCGCCAGGCCCTTAGTTTCTCGGCCACTTCCGCGAGCAGGGTGATGGCCTGCTCTGTGTCAGGGGTTTGGGGAAGGTGGATCAAATCCTTGTCCGCCATGCCGCTGGTCCCTCCGATTGTCCCGGGGTATGTGTACGTTTATCGGAAAGCCGCACGAGGGACCTAAGTGGTAAAGGCGGCACAGACCGGCATGGGTGCGGGAGGGGTGGGATCCGTCTGGTTTCTGGCGATTTTCGGCTGCGAACGCCGCCTTGCCGGTTCCGGGAAGGCCGGATGGTTACGGGTTGTAGGTGTAGAACCCTCGGCTTTGCGGCCGGGGGCGGAGCGGTGCGCACGGGGCACCCTACGCGACTGAAGGATTGGCGGGGCGAAGCTTCGCCCTATAACGGAAAAAAGCCGAGGCTGCGCTTCGGCGCAGCCTCGGGTGGAACGATCTGGTGGTCTAGTCAAAAGTGGGTTGTTGCCCCGGTAGGTTTTAGGCTTTGGAGTTCACCGGGGTGAGTTTGCCCGTGAGCAGTTGAGCCTTCAAAGAGGCATCGATCGATAGTTTGAGCTTGGAGTTGTTATTCAAGAGCAGCTGGTTGGAGTCCTTTTTGGGCTGTGGCGCGGGTTTTTTAAGAGGTTTGGGCGCCGGTGCCGCGGGTTTCTTGGCGGGTTTTGTCTTGGGGGCGGGTGCCTTCTCGGCGGCGATCGATAGGTGTTTGGGGCCGAACGGATCTTCGTCGCCGGAGCCCGCGGGGCCGCGTGGGATGATGCCGCCGTAGACGAAGAACGACCGGTTGCGACCGCCGATGACGCGGGTGATGACGTTCCAGCCGGGTTTGAGGTCGATGGTGGTCTTCTCGGTGATTTTGCGTCCGGCGGGGTCGAGGTAGACGAGGGTGTAGCCTGTGAGCTTTTTGTACTCGATCGGGCTGAGCAGCTCGATGGTGGGCAGGTAGGTGCCTGGGGCGCCGATATAGCCGCCGATCGCCGGGTCGGTGGTGACGGCCTTGGGGGCGACCGTTCCGCCCAACGAGAGGCCGTAGAGGTTCCACAACTGGGCGGTGGTTTTACCGATCAGCACGGCGGGCAGGCCCTTGGGGGCGTTCTCGGTGGTGAAGGGGATGGCGGTGGCCTGTTGTTCATCGGAGTAGACCTGTTTGCCGGCGTAGGGGCCGGTGGTGAGCAGGGCGTACTCGCGCGTGAAGAGGCCTGGGATGTCCGCCATTTCTTCGAGGTTGCGGAATTTCGAGTCGTCGTAGACTTGGTATTGGAGCCTGCCTTTGAGGGCGGTGTCGCTGAGGGTGCCGTAGCGGACGTCGGTGAGGATGAGCTTGCGAGGGTTGCCGTTGAGGGGCTTTCGCGCGGTTTCGAATAGGAAGTTTTTGACGTTGTTGAAGAGTCCGCCGACGACCTCGGTCTTGCCGTGGCCTGGGGTGTTGACGCCGACTTCCCAGCCGGTGGCGGTGACGTTTTCGAGCTTGATGTCCGAGCCCCAGCGGTTGCGGTTGATCGCGATGCCGGTGGGCTTGCGTACATCGCCGAGGATCTTGACGTTCTTGAAGGTGATCATCTTGCTGTAGCGGAGGGTGATGCCGTCCTTGTCGTAGCTCTTGCCGTACTTGTTCGAGTACGTGCCGAGGTTCCAGAACGTGGAGTTGGAGAAGGTGCTGAAGTACGTCGGGTCGTTTTCGAAGCGGTGGGAGATGGTGAGCTTGTGGCGTGAGATGTTTAGGCCATAGGCGGAGGCGAAGCCGACGTTGTTGTCGAACTTGAAGATCGGGACGTTCATGACGATAACGGTGTCTTTGTCGCCGGCCAAGGGCTTGTAGCGGTCGGGCAGGTTGGAGGCGAGGAACTCCTTCTGGCCGAGGCCGGGCTCGATGATGCCCTGGGTCCAGAAGACGTAGGCGGCGTGGCGGTGGCCGGCGGCGACGTTGTTGGTGACTTCGACGCCCGGGCCCTGGAGCCAGAAGCCGTGGCCGGTGTGGGCGAAGTCCTGCAGGAGGACCTCGACGCGGAAGTCGACGGCGCCGGCCCCGAGGCTGTCGCCGGAGCCGAAGGTGCGGATGGCGATGTTGTGGTCGAACGCGCCGATCTCGTCGCCGGCCTCGGTGACGAACGAAGCGCCGGTGATGTTGAAGGCGACGTTGTCCTGCATGATCGCGTTGCTGCTGTGGTTGACGAAGCCCCAGCCCGGGCTGTCGAGGACGACACTGCCGTCGATGTGGGTGGGGGCGTTGGTGGTCCCGGTGCGGTGGAAGTGGACGGGGTAGCGTCCGCGCTGGTTGGTGCCGGTGCCGTCGACGAGGTGGCCGGTGTCGTCGAGCTTCGAGTCGTTGATGAGCTGGCTCTTGTCGGTGCGGCCCAGGCCGTAGAAACCGGCGTTGTGGACCTCGACCTTGGGCGAATGCATGAACATGACGTGGCCGCGGTGGTCGAGGTCGGAGGTGTTCTGGGATTCGAAGATCACGTTGCGGGTGAGGTTGGCGACGTACACGGACAGGCCGGTTTCGGGGGCGCGGTGGTCGAACTGCAAGGGGCTGACCGTGACGGTGTTGCCGGAGATGCCGAGGATGGTCAGTTGCTCGTCCTCGTTGGCGTTGGGGTTCGTGCCGGTGAGCACGAGCTTGTCGCCGACCTGCCAGTTGGTGGGCACGCTGCTGAGGGACAGCTGGGTGTTGCCCCGGAGGGGTACCTTGCTAAGTTCGAGGAAGTCGGTCTTGTCGGCGCCGTAGATGGAGACCGTGCCGTGCGAGACCAGTCCGCGGCTGAAGGCCAACGGGTCCCAGGTGCGGTCGATCGGGCCTAGGTCGGCGAAGGTGATTTTCGCGGTGACGTTGCCGGCCACGGGCTGGTCGGCGGTGCCGATCTGGAGGGTGCCGGTGGGGGTGATGACGATCGTATCCACCAGCAGGCCGGTGTTCGTGGTGGCGTCGAACCGCAGGGTGCCGTCGACGCGGAGGGTGTGGATCGGGATGGTGTCGACGTGGTCGAGGGTGACGGTGACGCCGGAGGCGATCAGGACGTGAGCCCCCGCGATGGGGATGCGGCCATCGGCCCAGGTGGTGGGGTCTGCCCAGCGGCCGCTGGTGAGCGCGGTGTGAGTGACTTGCTCGTCGGTGACGAGATTCATCACGGCCATGTGTTCTTGCTGGATCGGGAGCGGATCGGAGGAATGGGGGATCGTGGTGGTAGTCGTGGTCGCCTTGATGATCGGGGCGTGGGTCGAGAGGTCCGAACAACATTCGCAGGCGGAGGTGCCGACGGAAGGCGGGTCGCACACTTGGCTGCCGGTGTTGCTGGCAGGCGCGTCCACGCCGTGGAGTCCGTGTAGCAACACGCGAGGTTCGAGGGCTTCAAACACTTCCCACTGGTGGCCTTGAAGGCCATAGGAAGGAAACAGTCGGCTGATAAGTTTGTAAGAGTGCGCGTCTCCCTGTGCTTTGACCTGGTTATAGCCAAAGCTCTTTGCTCCTCGTCCCATGTACTGCTGCTCCTATCAAAAAAGAGATGGCCCTCGCAACACAATCGGAGCGGATAGGTTCCCCCCTTAGAGTTGTCTTTTTCTCCCACCCCTGTGAAGAGCTGATCAACCCGTTGCCAATAACGATACGATTTTACCCGACTCTATGCAACCGTCGGGATCGATGGCAAACAGTTTTTTTGGAAAATTTCTGCTATTTTGACAACGGGGTTCGAATTTCATTTCGAATGTAAGAATCCAAATATTTGGTTCTTATACGCACGGTTCGGGTCGAGATTTTTTCAAAATGGAAAAACTAATGGTGTTAGACAGACCGTTATGGCCATGCAAATCAAATCGAGGGGGATCCCGATTTTGAGGAAATCGGTGAAGCGGTATCCGCCCGGACCGTAAACCATCATGTGGGTCTGATAGCCGATCGGCGTGGCGAAGCCACAGGAGGCGGCGATCATGATGGCGATGGCGAAAGGGGTGAAGTTGACATTCAAGGCCTGAGCCGAGGACAGGGCGATCGGGAACACGAGCACGGCGGCGGCGTTGTTGGTGATCAGTTCGGTAAAGACCATGGTGACGGCGTAGACCACGGCGAGGACGGTCCAAGGGTTGCCGGCTCCGAGGTTGATCAGGTTCTGGGCGATGACCTGGGCGGCCCCGCTGGTCTGCAGCGCCTTGCCGATGCCCAGGGACGCTCCGATGACGACGAGCACGGGCCACTCGATGCTCTGGCGGGCCTCGGGTCCGGTGCAGCAGCGGGTGAGGATCATCAGGCAGGCG
>JAJUHR010000205.1 GCA_029267795.1 Planctomycetota bacterium | reverse complement strand
TGATTGTCAACACTCGGGAAGTCGAAGGAGGTTTCCGACAATCCCACGATTCCCGATAGGATGTACACCGACGTTTCACCTGAGGTAAACCTATCTCCTGAGTTGGGGAAGTCAAAGAGGATGTCGAAGAACCCGTCCCCGTCAGCCTTAAAGGCGTCCGCGCCCGTGCTCACGCTGTCAGCGACCTCTCCTGAGTCATACACGATGCTCAATGAGGTGGGATCGAGAGTCGGGTCTAGATTGAACGACCACTCATCGACGCTTTCCTCTTCAACCAAGCCCGAAGCACTCATCGTCAGCCTGACCGTATCCACACCGATGTTCTCAAAGGTCGCTGTGAGCCATGGGGTCCCACCTTCCGGCTCATCGGCTCCACTGAACTCGAAGTCCAGCTCGAAGGTACACGATGCTTGCGCGCTTGTAGCTGGGAGCGCAAACGCCGCCCCCGCCAGAAGCGCGCCTACCACACCGAGCTTCATACTTTTCATAAATCTTCCTTTCCCCCGTGTGTCAAAACCGACTGGGACAGCCCTTGCGATTGAGGTGGATCGTTTGTGTTGAATTTTCTCCCGGGTACAGAGGGCTATAAAAAAAACCTCAAAACTGACTTGGCCAAATCAAATGTTTACTTACGCCTTTCTCTTGTCCTCTTTCCTAATCTTGTTGATATGTGCTGTTGCGCGACAGAGTCCCTCCCCCGGTTCTCTGCCCCTAGGACTGTCACTTTGCCACCTCCTCTCTTTCTACTCAAAGATGTGAAAAATCTACACCAAGCCCTGACACCGACACATTTTGCTACAAAAAAAGTCTAACCCAAGCCGGGTTATCGGTCAATGAAAATTTGTTTCCTTTGATCAACGCAATTCGATTGATTCGTTGTTAGTGTCGCCGTAACTAACACTTAAAATTAACGACTATTATGTCCTAAGATTCAGGATATTCTGAATGTATCGAATAGAGCAGCCGCTGGATGAGGCGTCGGGTGCATCAATGATGCTTCCAGTGAACGACCCTTCGTTTTTGAGGGCTTATCGGACGTCCGTGTTACCGGGTTTCCATCCAGTTCGGGCCGACGCCCACGTCCACCTTCAGCGGCACCCGCAGCCGCATGGCGCTTTGCATCTCCTCCCGAACGATCACAGCCATCCGCGAGGCAGCCCCAGCCGGGGCCTCCAGCACCAGCTCGTCGTGCACCTGCAGCAGCAGCTTCATCGCCAGCCCTTCCCGCTCGATCCGCCGGTACAGGTTCACCATCGCCAACTTGATCAGGTCCGCGGCGCTGCCCTGCACGACCGAGTTGATCGCCAGCCGCTGCCCCAGGTTGCGGGTGTTGGCGTTGGGGGACTTGACCTGCGGGACGGGGCGACGCCGGCCGAGCATCGTCGTCACATACCCCAGGTCCATCGCCTGCTGCACGCACTTGGAAAGGAACGCGTCGATCCCCGCGAACCGCCGGCGGTAATCAGCGATCAGGTCCTTCGCTCCCTGCAGGCTCAGCTGCTCGACCCGGCGCGACAGCCCGTGGGCCGTGATGCCGTACACGATCCCGAAGTTGATCATCTTCGCCTGGCTGCGCTGCTCGGGCGTGACGTGCTCCGGGTCGACCCCGAACACCTGGGCCGCCACCGCCGCGTGGATGTCCATGTCCTTTTCGAACGCGTCGATGAGCAGGGGATCCCCGCTCAGGTGCGCCAGCAGCCGCAGCTCCACCTGCGAATAGTCGGCACTGATCAGGCTGTTGCCTGGCTCGGCCACGAAGGCCTTGCGGATCTGCCTGCCGACCTCGCTGCGGATCGGGATATTCTGCAGGTTCGGGTCGCTGGACGACAGCCGGCCCGTGGCCGCCCCGGTCTGGTGGAACGTGGCGTGCACCCGGCCGGTGGCGGGATCGATGCTGTCACGCAGGTTATCCAGATACGTGCTCAGCAGCTTGGTCAACTGGCGGTAGTCGACGATCAGCCGCGGCACAGCGGTCTGCTGCGGCGTCAGGTCCTCACGGTTGCACAGGGCCTCGAGCACCTCGTTGTCGGTTGACGGGCCGGTCTTGGTGCGCTTGACCACCGGTAGGCCCAGCTTCTTGAACAGCACCTCGGCCAGCTGTCGGGGCGAATCGAGGTTGAAGGGATACCCCACCAAGTCTTCGATCTGCTGCCTCAGCCGCCCCGCGCGCTCGGCTAGGTCTTGCTTCTGCTGGGTGAGCACCGCCGCATCGATCCGCACGCCCTGGTGCTCCATTTCCGTTAGCACTTCCACCAGCGGCATTTCGACTTCGGCCGCGAGCCGCTGCAGCCCCATCGCCGACAATTGCGGGGAAAAAAGCTCATAAAGCCGCAGGGCAATGTCCGCGTCCTCCGCAGCGTATACAACAACCTCCGCCAGCGGGACCTGGTCCATGGTCTTCTGCGGCTGGCCGCGACCGCCCTGGCCGATCAGCCGGCTGATCGGGATCATCTCGTGCTGCAGGTGCGACTGCGCCAGGTCGTCGAGGCTGTGCTCCAAAGTGCCGACCAGATGGCTGGCGATCAGCGAATCGAACGCCACGCCCCGGACGCGCACGCCCGCGTTGCGGAGCACGTGCAGGTCGTACTTGAGGTTGTGCCCGCACTTGGGCAGCGCGGGATCTTCCAGCAGCGGACCCAAAGCCGCGAGCACCGCCTGCTCGCTCAAGTGCTCGCTGGGGTTCGGCGATCGCACCGGGACGTACACCCCCGCGCGCGGTTCCCAGGAAAACGACAAGCCGCACAGGGCCGCCCGCCGACCCAGCCCGATCGTCTCGGTGTCGATGGCCACCATCTTCTGCACGCGCAGGGTCCGGACCAGTTCATCGAGCTGATCGGCGGTCGTGACCGCGGTGTAGCGGCAGCCGGCTGCGGTGGCCAGCGCAGCCGGGGCGACGGCGAACTCGTGCACCCTGGGAGCCGGCGCCGGCGCAGGGCCGCCATCGAACAGCGATTCTGCGAACGACCCCGAAGCCAGGGGCGCAGCCGGAGTCGAATTAGCCACCGGGCCTGACCCCGGCTCGGGCGGGTGGCTCGCCTGCCATTCCAGCAACCGCTCCAGGTCCGGCGCGTGCTTGCGGAATCCCAGCTCCCGAAACAGCTGGCGCAGCCGCGTGCCGTCGATCCGGCCGACGCGCGCGTCCTCCAGACGAAAGGGGATATCCACGTCGCGCTTGAGCGTCACCAGCCGGCGGCTTAGCGGCAGGAACCCGCGGGCCTTCTCGAGGTTCTCCTTCTGCTTGCCCCTAAGTTGATCCAGGTGGGACAGGACGCCGTCGATCGAGCCAAAGTCGTGCACGAGCTTGGCAGCGGTCTTGGGGCCGATGCCCGCCACCCCGGGGATGTTGTCCACCGTGTCCCCGCTCAGCGCCAGCACGTCGACTACCTGCTCCGGCCGGATGCCCTTGTTGGCCCGCAGCCAATCGGTGTCGATCAGCGTGTCGGTGTGGATGTCGAACATGCTCACGCGCGGGCCCAGCAGCTGCTCCAGGTCCTTGTCCTTGGACACCAGCCGCAGCTGCACGCCCGCCAGCGCCGGGTCGTCCAGCACGCGCTGCGTGACCGTGGCGATGACGTCGTCCGCCTCGGCGCCGCTCTTGCCGAGCAGGGGGATGCCGAAGAGGCGCGTCATCTCGAAGATGCGGGGGATCTGCTGGATCAGCTCCTCGGGCGGGGCCTCGCGCTGGCTCTTGTACTGCGGGTAAAGCTCCTCACGGAACGTCGGCCCGGGGGTATCGATCGCCATCGCCACGTAGTGCGGATGGAACTGGTGGAACAGCTTCAGCAGCATCCCCGCGAACGCGAACAAGGCGTTGGTCGGCTCGCCCGTGACGGGGCTGCTCATGCCGCCGCGGATCGCGTAGAAGCTGCGGAAGATCTGCCCATGGCCGTCGATCAGGTAGAGGATTTCAGCGGGCTTGGGCCCTGCCTGCGAAGAGTCGGTTTTCGGCGTTGGTTCCACGGAGGCGGGCATCACGGGCGATTATAGTGGACGCCCACCCGCTGGGTCGGTTTCCCGTCGGTTCGTCGTGTCGCGAAAAAACCGTTACCAATCCAAAGGCTTGAACCACGCCTGGCGCAGCGTCTCAAGCGGCAAGTCGAGCAGGGGGGATGGGGATCGCTCGCCGCCGCCGCGGCGCACCGCCAGCCGGCTGTGTTCGGCGAACGTGCCGATCCGCGCGAAAGGCACATCGGCCTGGCGCAGGACGCGCTCCACCGCTTGAAGTTCTGCCGGCGCAACTTCCAACAGATATCTTCCGGGGGTTTCGGCAAAGCACAGGGCCGCAACGCCGGGCTTGTCCGCAGCGGGAACCGCGCCCAAGTCGAGCTCCAGC
>JAJUHR010000042.1 GCA_029267795.1 Planctomycetota bacterium | reverse complement strand
TGTTGCAGTTGATCCGGGTGCGGGATTTCGAGGGGGCGCTCGCGGAGGCCAACCGCACGAGGTACGGGTTGGTGGCGGGGTTGCTGAGCGATCGGGCGGAGCTGTACGAGGTGTTTTATCGGAAGATTCGCGCGGGGGTGGTGAACTGGAATCGGCCGACGACGGGGGCCAGTGGCGGTTTGCCGTTTGGAGGGGTTGGGGCGAGCGGGAACCATCGTCCGAGCGGGTATTTTGCGGCGGATTACTGCTCGTATCCTGTGGCGTCGATCGAGGTGGAGGCCCTGCGGATGCCCGAGAGAATCAGCCCGGGGATCGATGTGTGAAGCGTGACGCTGTGGCCTATGAGGTGAACTTCGACGGCCTGGTGGGGCCGACGCATCATTACGCAGGTCTGGCGTATGGGAACTTGGCATCGGAGAAGCACGGGGGGACGGTGTCGAACCCGCGGCAGGCGGCGCTGCAGGGCCTGGCGAAGATGAAGTTGTTGGCGGACCTGGGTGTGCGGCAGGCGGTGCTGCCCCCGCAGGAGCGGCCGGATGTGAGGCTGCTGCGGCGGCTGGGTTTCGCGGGGAGCGACGCGGAGGTGTTGTGGCGGGCGCGGCGTGAGGCGCCGCTGGTGCTGGCGGCGGCGTGCAGCGCGTCGAGCATGTGGGCGGCCAACGCGGCGACGGTTTCGCCCGCGGCGGACACGGCGGACGGCCGGACGCACCTGACGCCGGCGAATCTGGCGAGCCATTTGCATCGTCATATCGAGCGGGAGGGGACGGCGGCGGCGCTAAAGGCGATTTTTGCTGATGAGGTGTGTTTTGCGCATCACGGGTCTCTGCCGGCGGCTGGGCAGTTGGGCGACGAGGGGGCGGCGAACCACACGCGGTTGTGTCGGGAGTATGGCGGGCCGGGGGTGGAAGTGTTCGTGTACGGGAGGCGGGCGATGGGCGAGGGTGGGCGGACGCCGGGGCGGTATCCTGCGCGTCAGACGCTGGAGGCGTCGATGGCGGTGGCGCGTCTGCACGGGCTGGAGCCGGCGCGGACGCTGTTCGTGCAGCAGAATCCGGCGGCGATTGACGTGGGGGTGTTCCACAACGACGTGATCTGTGTGGGGAACCGGGACGTGCTGTTCTACCACGGGGCGGCGTTCGCGGAGGGGGCCAAGGCGGTGGAGGCGATCCGCGGGGCGTACGCGCGGGCCACGGGGGGCGAGCTGCGGTGCGTAGAGGTGAAGGAGGAGGAGGTAAGCGTGGGGGAGGCGGTGGGGTCGTACCTATTCAATAGCCAGTTGGTGTCGCTGCCTGAGGGGAAGACGGCGCTGGTGTGCCCGCAGGAGTGCCGCGAGCAGGAACGGACACGGCGGGTGCTGGAGCGGTTGGTGGGCGGGGGTTCGCCGATCGACGCGGTGCACTACGTGGAGCTGCGGCAGAGCATGCAGAACGGGGGCGGGCCGGCGTGCTTGCGGCTGCGGGTGGTGCTGACGGAGTGGGAGCTGGAGCGCACCCACCGGGGGGTGTTCCTGACCGAGGAGTTGTTCGAGCGACTGAGCGGCTGGGTGCGACGGTGGTATCGGGAGCGGTTGGGGCTGGATGATCTGGCTGACCCGAAGCTGTTGGAGGAATCGCGCGGGGCGTTGGAGGAGCTGACGGAGATTCTGGGGCTGGGGGATTTTTATCCATTCCAGCGGGAGGGGTGAGTGGCGCGAACGTTAAGTTACTTGGTTGGCGGACGCGGAGAACCGCGGGTTGCGGCCGGCGGCTATTGGCGGGTCCGCTGCGCTTGACCCGCCCTACCTACCCATGGACACAGCAGCCTCGCCTTCGGCTCGGCCTGCTGTGTGGCACCCGGCTACGACTACGACTGGGGCACGCTTCGCTTAGCCCCAGGCACCCAGCGCTCTACCCAACCCTACGACATTGATGGGTTCTGATGCGCACCGCAGCCTTGCCTTTGGCTCGGCGTGCGGTGTGGCACCCGGCGATTGCGCATAGGGCGTTAGCGGCGGTTGGTGCTTTCGAAGATTTTGTCGGCGGACTTGGCGACGAAGCCCTGGAAGAGCTGGCCGTCGGGCGTGCGGTAGCGTTTGGCGAACTCGTAGTAGCAGCACGGGATGGAGCGGGGGCCGTCGGTGAAATCCACGGTGGCCTCGGCGGCGAGGGTGGAGGACTGTTCGAGGAAGTCGCGTGAGGAGCCCTTGATCTTGCCGCCGCTGGCGTTGAGCTTGAAGCCGTTGGCCTCGATGAAGCCGTTGAATTCGGCGAGGCTGCGGAAGGTCTTGAGCTGGCCGACGTCGACGGTGAAGTGGTTGGCGCAGAAGCCCCAGGCGGCGAGCCAGGCGGCGTACTCGCTCTCGACCAGGAGGGACTCGTACTGGCTGTAGGAGACGCGCCAGGGCCGGCCTGAGACGACGAAGTCCCAGCGCTGCGTGAGGGAGGCGGGGACTTGGTCCACGAGGGAGGCGACGGTGTTGCGG
The DNA here is from genome assembly GCA_029267795.1 of Planctomycetota bacterium. Taxonomy (GTDB): domain Bacteria; phylum Planctomycetota; class Phycisphaerae; order Phycisphaerales; family Phycisphaeraceae; genus JAJUHR01. Next base: position 7,500 of record JAJUHR010000042.1, on the reverse strand, counting down.
AACGGTTCGGAGAAGTGTTCCAACTGCAGCTGGCTGATGAAGACCTTGGGCAGCGGCTGGCCGGCGGGCGTGCCGGGGGCTTCGTAGTGCCTGGCGTAGAGCTTCTTGTCGGGGAAGGTGTATTCGTCCTTGGGCTGGTAGCCGCGTTCGGCGAAGGCCCTGGCGAGCACGTCGATGTCAATGCGGGGGTCGTCGTAGGTGCGGAGGGCGATGTGGTCGTTGACGACGGTTTCGCCGCGGTCGCGCAAGAGCTTGTGGATGGCCCCGGCCTGGGGGTTCTTAGCGGCGTAGTCTTTCCAAAGCCTGTCGAGGAGCTCCTGGATCGTGCCCATTGTGCCTCCGCCTACTTAAAAAAGCCGATTTTCAAACTCCGGTCGCCGTTGAGAAGGGGTGTGAAACTTTTGATCCATCGGGGTCCATCCCTCACCCCGGTCCTCTCTCGAGTCGAGAGAGGGGGTGGTGAAATTCCTCAGGATCATCTACGAGTCTGCGGCGGACTTGGTGCGTCGGGCTCACCGGCTGGTCATCGGCGAAACAGGGGTGCCGATGAACCGGCGAGCGAGTTACACAAGGTTAGCGCGGGCGGGGCGTAGCGGCGGTGGGGATTATGCGATCCGCTCGTTGAGGCGTTTGGCGGCCCCGGGTTGGGAGGGTTCGGGGCTGGGGGCGGCGCCGCCGTGGCGGACGATGGCGCCTTTGACCAGGTAGATGACGTCCTCGGCGATGTTAACGGCGTGGTCGGCGACGCGTTCGATCTGTTTGGCGGCCACGAGGATGCGGAAGTAGAGGGGGAAGTGGGTCGGCTCGGCGCGGAGGCGTCGCTCGGCCTTGGCGTAGATCTCGCGGTTGATCTGGTCGACCTCGTCGTCGAGCTGGCAGACCTTTTCGGCCTGGGCGACGTTCAGGTCGACGAGGGCGTCGAGGCTCTGCTGGAGCATCCGCTGGGCCTTGTGCGCCATGTCGAGCAGGCCCATTTCCTCGATGTCGATCATGGGCTCGCGTTTGAGGGCGATGGTCTGCTCGGCGATGTTGACCGCCATGTCGCCGACGCGCTCCAGGTCGCGGTTGATCTGGAGGACGGCGATGATGAAGCGCAGGTCGTGGGCGACGGGTTGGTACAGGGCCAGGGTGGCGAGGCAGTCCTCCTCGAACTCGACCTCTTTCTGGTCGATGTCGCGGTCGTGCTGGATGACGTATTCGGCCAAGGCCATGTCGCGGGACTCCAGGGCGCGGATGGCCTTGTTAAAGGCCTCCTCGACCATCGCGCCGAGGGCGAGGATCGACTTTTTGAGTTTCTCGATCTGACGGTTGAGGTGGACGGACATGGGACCTCGCTTAGGGGGCGGACCGGCGGACGCGGCGTGGGGTTCGGGTCAGCCGAACCGTCCGGTGATGTAGCTTTCGGTCTGCTCGTTCTCGGGGTTGGTGAAGATCTTCTCGGTGGGCCCGAACTCGACGAGCGTGCCCTGGTTCATGAAGGCGCAGTAGTCGGAAGCGCGGGCGGCCTGTTGCATGTTATGGGTGACGATGACGATGGTGTAGGACTGGCACAGTTCGGCGATGAGGTCTTCGATGGCGGCGGTGGATTTGGGGTCCAAGGCGGAGCAGGGCTCGTCCATGAGGAGGACCTCGGGTCCGACGGCGATGGCGCGGGCGATGCACAGCCGCTGCTGCTGCCCGCCGGAGAGCCCCAGGGCGGAGGCGTGCAGGCGGTCCTTGACCTCTTCCCAGAGGGCGGCCTTGCGGAGGGACTTTTCGACGAGGTCGTCGGCTTCTTGGCGGGAGAGCCTCAGGTGCAGGCGTGGGCCGAAGAGGATGTTGTCGTAGATGGATTTGGGGAAGGGGTTGGGTTTCTGGAAGACGATGCCGACGCGGCGTCGCAGGTCGACGACGTCGGTGGACTTGGCCAGCAGGTCCTGGCCGTGGAGTGTGAGGGTACCCTGGGCGTGGGCACCGGGGACCAACTCGTTCATGCGGTTGACCCACTTGAGGAAGGTACTCTTGCCGCAGCCGCTGGGGCCGATGAAGGCGGTGACGCGGTTTTCGGGGATTTCGACGTCGATGTCTTTCAAGGCGTGGAGCGAGCCGTACCAAGCGTTGAAGGCGGCGGCTTTGATGGCGACGCGGACCTCGGTGTCGGTGGTGCGGTGGCCGACGACCGTGCGGCGGGCCAAGGGGTGGAGGGAGGCGGCCTTGACGGTCACCTCGGGGCTGGGCTGGCCGGTCTTGTCCGTCATATCCTGGGTGGGTTGCATCAGGGTCATTGCAGTCGGGTCTGGAATTTTTGTCGGATCAGGATCGCCAGGGCGTTGAACGATAGCAGCAGCGCCAGCAGGACGATGATGCCGGCGGCGGCGACGCGGTGGAACTCGTCCTGGGGGCGGCTGGACCAGTCGTAGATCTGCAGGGGCATGGCGGTGAAGTCGTCCATCAGGTGCTGGGGGGTGAAGGTGATGTAGACGATGCCGGCGATGACGAGGATGGGGGCGGCCTCGCCGATGGCGCGGCTCATAGCGAGGATCGAGCCGGTCATGATGCCGGGGATGGCGGCCGGGAGGGTCATCTTCGCCACCATCTGCCAGTTGGTGGCCCCCAAGGCCAGGACGCCGTTGCGGAGGGAGTTCGGCACCGCCCGCAAGGCTTCCTGGGCGGAGATGATGACGATTGGGAGCACGACGAGCATGAGGGTCAGGGCGCCGGCGAGGACGCCGCGTCCGAAGGGGAGCTGGAGGTAGTACCAGTCCCCGGGGGTGCCGATGGTGAATTGGGGTTCCAAGGCGCTACCGAAGAGGCCGAACATCTGCACGAACACGGTCATGCCCAGGATGCCGTAGACGATCGAGGGCACGCCGGCCAAGTTGGTGATGTTGAGCTGGATGACGTCGTGCAGTTTCCGCAGGGCGGGGTGCTTGGGTTTGTACTCTTCCAGGAGGATCGCGGTGCCGACGCCGACCGGCAGGGCGAAGACCGCGCAGGTGGCGCAGACCCAGATCGATCCGATCAGGGCGGGGTAGATGCCGGCTCTGTCCGGGCGCCGCGAGGGCGGCTGAACCAGGAAGTGCCAGCCGAGGTGCTCGAACCCTTGAACGAATGTGGCGGTCAGGAGGGTCAGGAGGATCAACAGCGAAGCCCAAGCGCCGAGGGAGCAAGCCAGCTCGAAGAGGCGGTTTTTCAGGAAGCGTTTTTTGGCTGCGCGGGCGTCGTTGACCCGTGGCGTTTGAGGGGCCGTCGCGTTGACCGGGGTGAGGGTGCTCACTCGTAGACCTCCCGGTACTTTAGGCGGACGCGGTGGCCGACGACGGTCAGGATGAAGGTCATGGCGAAGAGGGCGGCGGCGACGGCGTAGCTGGAGAGGTACTCGGGCCCGAAGTTGCTGGCGTCGCCGAGGAAGATCTGGACGAGGTAGCCGGTCATGGTCTGGACTTCGCTGCGGGGGTCGAGGGTGAGGTTGGGCGAGCTGCCGGCGGCGAGCGCGACGATCATGGTCTCCCCGATGGCGCGGGTAGCCGCCAGGAGGAAGGCCGCGATGATCCCGGACAGGGCGGCGGGGACGACGACCTTGATCGAGACATCGAATTTCGTGCTGCCTAAGGCGTAGCCGCCCTCGCGGAGGCTGCGGGGGACGGCCTGCAGGGCGTCCTCCGCCAGGGAGCAGACGATGGGCAGGCACATGATGCCCACCGCCAGGCCGGCGCTAAAGGCGTTGTAGACGTGGAAGCCCTCGTGGAGCCACTGCAGGCCGGGGGTGATCACCGTCAGGGCGAAGAAGCCAAAGACGACGGTCGGCACACCGGCCAGCACCTCCAAGGCCGGTTTCAGGACCGCCCGCAAGCGGCGAGAGGCGTATTCGCTTAAGTAGATCGCGGTGATCAAGCCCAGGGGCAAGGCGAACGCCATCGCGACCACGGTGACCAAGCAAGTCCCGGTGACCAGCGGCCAGATGCCGAAGTGTTTTTCGGCGCCGAGGAGGGGGCTCCAATTGGTTCCGAAGAAAAATTCGAGCGCGTGGACGCCGGGTTGGCGGAAGAATTCGAGGGTCTCGGTTATGAGCAAGGCCACGATCGCCACGGTGGTGGCCAGCGAGAATAGGCCGCAGAGCAGCAACAGGCCCTGGACCGCGGCCTCGGAGAGGTACCGCAGGGCCTTGGACTTGGGCCGACCGATAGGGGCTGCGGCGATGGTGTCGTGGCTTACGACGGTCATGCGGTGCTTATCCGCGGGCTGAGGAGGCCGAGTCGGGGACTGGCGGTGGATGTCGCCCAGGCAAGCCTCGGCGTGCTGGCGATTGTATCAGCGGGCCGGTGGCTTGGTGTTGGGTGCCTGGGGTCAACGGTAGACCTCGGCGAGGGGTCCGTGACGCTTCTCGCCCCGGTCGTCGAGGAACTGGGTGCCTTGGCGTCGCTGCTGGAAGTTCTTCAGTGCCCTGGCGGTAATTTCTGCTGGGAGCTTGACATACCCGACTTCTTCCACCAATTGTGGCCCGTGAGCCAGATAGTACTCCACGAACGCTTTGACCTCGGGGCGGTCAGCGGACTTGGCATTGACGTAGATGAACAGCGGCCGGCTGAAGGGGGCGTAGGTGCCGTCTTCGATCGTTTGGTGGGTGGGAAGGATGGGCCCTTTGCCGGCGTCGACGGCGACGGCCTTGAGCTTGTCCTTGTTCTCGAAGTAGTAAGCGCAGCCGAAGAAGCCGAGGCCCCCCTTCTCGCCCTCGACGCCGCGGACCAGGACGTTGTCGTCCTCGGAGACGGACATGTCGCTGCGGATGGCGGCCTGGTCACCGGCGACGACCTCTTTGAAGTAGTCGAAGGTGCCGGAGTCGGTGCCGGGGGCGTAGATCTTTAGCGGGGTGTCGGGCCAATCGGGGCGGATATCCTTCCAAGAGCGAACCGCGCTACCGGCGATGAAGATCTTTTTGATCTCATCGAGGGTTAGGTCGCTGCACCAGGTGTTGGCTTTGTTGACGACGATGGTCAGGCCATCGAAGGCGATGGGGATTTCGATGTAGGCGACGCTGTTGGTCTTGGCGACCTCGGCTTCGGGTTGTTTGATGGGGCGCGAAGCATCGGAGATGTCGGTCTCGGCCGCGGCGAAGCGTTTGAAGCCGCCGCCGGTGCCCGAGATGCCGACGGTCACGCGGACGCGGGGGTACGCCTGGCCGAACTCTTCTGCGACGGCCTCGGTGATGGGGTAGACGGTGCTGGAGCCGTCGATCCGTATGACGCCGGCGAGAGAGGCGGCGTTCGGCGCCGTGGCTTTGGACGATTCGGCAGCGAAGGCGTCGTCCGTGCCGAGTGTCACAGCGTAGCCCATCACCACCAGACCTAGAACGCTCCAAACCCTGTTCGACGTCATGAATGGTCTCCTTTTGAATCCATATTCTTAGAGGGGGGCCATGGGTGCATCGAGCCCTATTACTGCCCAATGAAGGTACGGGGGTATCGTGAAGATTCCGTTAAGGGCTGGTCAGGACGCGGTGAGATGGGAAACGGTAGTGCCGCTTGAAGGCATGTTATGTTAAGCTATTTAAATGCATGATCTTAAAGCAATGATCGCGTTGTGTTTTCGAGAACCATTTAACCTTAGAGAGCTGGAAGCGGGGCCGGTGAAGCGGGCTGGAGGTGGATATAGAACGAGCTGCCGCGGCCTGGAGTGCTGTCGACGCTGACCCGGCCATGGTGGGCCAAGGCGATGTGCTTGACGATGGCCAGTCCCAAGCCCGTGCCGCCGTGGGAGCGGCTGCGGGATTGTTCGACGCGGTAGAAGCGTTCGAAGATTCGGGGCAGGTGTTGGGCTGGGATGCCGGGGCCGGAGTCGTGGACGCCGAGGGTGACTTCGGTGGGAGATTGTTCGATGGTGACGGTGACGGGGGACTGTGGCGGGCTGTAGCGGATGGCGTTGCTTAACAGGTTGACGATCGCCTGTTCCAGCAGGTGGGGGTTGATCGAGGCGCGGGCGTCCTGGGCGGCTTGGACCTCGATGGCGATGGACTTCTGGTCGGCCTGAGCCTGGCAGGTTTCGACCGCGGCCTGGATCACCAGGGGGAGTTCGCCCGGTTCGAGCTTGACCTGTTGTCGCTGGCTGTCCTGCTCGATCCGGGCCAGCATCAGCAGGTCGTCGATGATCGCGTTGAGGCGGTCGGACTGGCGGGCGATGATCCTCAAGAAGCGGTCGCGGTCGGGGGCGTCTTGCGGCTGATCGGAGAGGGCGGTCAGGGCCTCGGCGGCGGATTTGATGGCGGTGATCGGGGTTTTCAGCTCGTGAGAGACGTTGGCGACGAATTGCTGGCGCATGTTTTCGAGCTGACAGAGGCGGGTGACGTCGTGGAGGACGATCACGGCGCCGGTGGCGCGGCCTTGGGGGCTGCGGAGTTGGGCGCCGTGGGCCTGGAGGCAGCGGTCCTGGGGGGTGGCGCAGAGGACCACCTGCCCCTCGGCGGGGTCTTGGCCGGCCAAGGCCTGGGCGACGACGCGCTGGAGGTCCTGGTTTCGCAAGGCTTCTTGGACGGTGCGGCCGCGGGATTTGTCCGGGTCGAGGTTCAGGAATTGGGCGGCGGCGGCGTTGAAGGTGATGATGCGTTCGTGGGAATCGACGGCCAGGACGCCCTCGACCATGCTGGTGAGGATGGCCTGCTGCTCCTGGGACTGTCGGGTGAGGGCGCGGACCTTTTCGTCGAGCTGGCGGGCCATGCTGTTGAGCGAAGCGGCGAGGGTGCCGAACTCGCGTGAGGGGGGCTCGTAGAGGGTGTGGTCGAGGTCGCCGGCGGCGAATCGCCGGGCGCCCTCCTGCAGGTAGCGGATCGGTTGGTTGATCTGTCGGGCGAAGACCACGAGGGTGAGGGCGACGCCCAGGGCGGCGGTGAGGATCCCGCCCAAGGCGATCCGCCAATAGACCGAAGCGAGGGCGTGATTGGCCCGGTCCATGATCATGCCGGCGCGGACCACGGCCAGGACCTGATCGTTGTGCGACACCGGTTTGGCGAGGTACACGACCTGAAGCCGCCCGGGGCCGTCGGATCGGGACGCACGGCCGACCTGTCCGGCCATGGCCGTGACCACCTCGGGGAGGTGGTTGTAGTTAGGCAGCTTCTGGGGTTGGCGGTGCGAGTCGCCGAGGACTTGGCCGGTGGGATCGATTACGGTGATGCGGACAACGCCGGCGTTGGCCAGGCGCTGGCACAGGGGGTGGATCTGGTTGGTTTGCTGGGCTTGGAGGAGGGGCTCGACTTGAGCGATCAAGAGGTTCAACTTGTGCTCGAGGGTTTTGGTCAGGTGCGACCAGTACACCTGCAGGACCGCGTCTCCGGCGTACCAGGCCCCCGCGGCGGTGCACAGCCCCACCACGATCACGTAGGCGGAAGTGACTTTCCAGATCAGGCTGCGGCGGGTGAGCAATCAATCCCCCTCGATGCGGTAACCGACCCCTCGGATGGTTTGGATGTAGCGGCCGGCGTCCCCCAGTTTGCGGCGCAGGGCCACGATGTGCACGTCCACCGAGCGG
>JAJUHR010000430.1 GCA_029267795.1 Planctomycetota bacterium | reverse complement strand
GGGTACCTCGTGGGGGACCGGACGCTTCGGCCGGCGAAAGTCGCCGTGGCGCAATAGGATCGGGTCGGGGCCGCCGCGCCCCGGCTGGAACACGGGCAAACATCCCCAAGGCCGGCAGCCCTGGGGAATGAAGGAAACGACGATGCCAACCTATGACTACCTTTGCCAGGGTTGCGGTCACGAGTTCGAAGAATTCCAATCGATCACCGCCAAGCCCTTACGGAAGTGCCCCAAGTGCGGGAAGCCCAGGCTTAAACGCCTGATCGGCACCGGGGCGGGCGTGCTGTTCAAGGGCTCGGGCTTTTACGAGACCGACTACCGGTCGCAGAGCTACAAGTCGGCTGCCAAGGCGGATCGCGAATCCAGCAACGCCCCAAGCAAAACCGAAAAATCCAGCACGAAGCCCGCCGGCTCGTCCACCGAGAGCGGGGCCTCGAAGACCGCTGCCCAAAGCGGCTCCGCCGCCGCGGCGTGACCGCGCAACCAGCGCCCCGCGCCCACCACAAGCACCACGGCTCGCCGCGGTACACCTCATCCGCGGGCAAAAGCACACGCCCTTCAGCGCGCCACCGACAGCCGCTGGCTCGGTTACGGGTCCGTGGGCTCGCTAAGCAGCTTTTCGACTTCGGACTTGAGGGTCTCGTCGAGCGTGGGAGAGAACCCAACGTGCACGTGGGCGACCTTGCCACGACTGACCACCACCGTCTGCGGGATGCCCTTGACCCGGTACGCGTCGGTGGCGAAGCCGTCTCGATCGAGCAGCACGGGCAACCGCAGGTTGGCGCTCTGGAGGTACTGGCGGACCTGCGAGGGGTTCTCGCGCACGTTCACGGCAAAGACCGCCACGGGCTTTTTGTTCTGCTTCGCCCATTCGTAAAACCGTTGCAGCACCGGCAGTGATTGGCGGCAAGGCCCGCACCAAGTCGCCCAGAAATCAAGCACGACGACCCGGTCTTCCACGTCCTCGAACAAACGGATCGTCTGACCATCCAGGCCCGAAAGCGCGACCTTGGGGGCCTCCTCGCCTTGCAGCGATTGCGGCGAGGACACGTCTGGCTCGTCCGGACCCGCGTCGCTCACCTCCGCGGTTTGCACGAGGGCATCCCTCAGGGCGCCCACCGACGCGTAGGCATGCGACCCGGCGACGTCGTAGTCGAACAGGTCCGCAGCCAGCGGCTCGTTGTGCTGCAGGAGGTCGATCTTGAAATCGAGCGTCACGGCAGATGCCTCGTCGTCCCGGCGCAACGACGCCAGCCGGATCGTCGCGGCACTGACCAGGTTCGTCTTCGGATCGATCCGCAGGGTCAGAACGCCCTCGGGGGTCTTGAACCGCAGACCCGGGCGATGCGAAGGGTCGGCGGGGTCAGAGCCCACTACCTCCGCGGTATCCCAGTTCAGGCCACCCGCTGGTTCGTCCGTGAGCAAGAAAGCGATCTCGGGGCTCAGGGGCTTGGACCAGCCGGACCAGAAGGGGGCGATGTCGAGCATCGCGGCGTAATCCAAGGGATGAGGAGCGTCCACCTCCACGTGCATGTCCTGGACCTGCGGGACGATCAGCCGCAGTTTCTGGCCGTCGCTGACGAGCAAGGCTTGAGGGGTGTCGATCAGCAGGCGATCGGCGGCGCGGTCGAAGGCCACCCGCAGGTCTGTGGATTGATCGATCGTCCAGCGGTCCTGGGTCCGCCGGAGCGTGAATCGCACCGAAGCGCGATAAGTCTGGGTGTCGGCGTAGGCTTGCTCGAGCTTGGCTCGCCAGGCCTGCACGAGCGGGTCGGCTGACTGCGGCGGCTCTGGGGCCGAAGCCGGCGCGGGCGAATCCTCGGCCTTAGCGTCCCCCTGGAGGCCGCC
>JAJUHR010000380.1 GCA_029267795.1 Planctomycetota bacterium | reverse complement strand
GATGTGGCAAAACCCACAGGAGCGTGTGCACACGTCGCCGAGGATCATGAGCGTGGCGGTACCGCGGGCCCAGCACTCGCCCATGTTCGGGCACATCGCCGATTCGCAGACGGTGTGCAGGCGGTTCTGGTCGATGATCCGTCGCAGACGTAGGTAGCCCGGCCCGCCGGGGAGTTTGGCGCGGAGCCAATCGGGCTTTTTCCGCCGGACGTATTCCTGCGGGGTGTTGTTCAGGATCTGGTGGCTGAGGGAGATCATAGCGGCCCCCCGAGGCGACGGGGCTGGGGTGGGCTCAAGCGCGGCCGCCCTGTTGTGGGCAGGTGGCCGCTTAGGCCGGCGTCACCTCGATGAATCGGCTGATGCTGCCGAGGTCCATGAGCACGTCCAGAGTGGCGGTGATCGTCCCGCTGATGCCTGGGCGGACCTTGATGATGGGGGTTTTGACCATCCGCCCGCCGTAGAGCCGTCCCCCCCGGCGTGTGGGGCAGTACCCTTCGCGGCGGACCTTGCGCAACCGTTCGTCGTGGCCCTTGAAGTTCGGGTCTTTGCTCAGCAGCCGAATGAGCGTCTTGCGGGCCGCGGCGTTGGTCGGCTGCTTGCTGATCTTCAGGTTCACGCGAGTGCCCGGTTTGATGTTTTGCAGTTGCATGATTGGCATTCTCATTCGGTGTCCGCCAGGGTCTGCCGGTGCCCCCCTACCCCCGGAACTCCGCCCGGAAGTGGAAGATTCTTGCCGATTGACCCCGTCCGGTCAACCGAACCGTCCTTGGGCGGCGGCGATCGCGGCCGTCAAGCCCGCCCGAGCACCGTTTGGATCAACTCCGGGGGTGTCCCGATATCCGCTACGACCACTTCGCCCACCCACCGCTGAGCTTCGGGCTGAGTGAACCCGACCTTGTTCGCCACGAAGGTAACCGTGACGTGGGCGCGGATGGTGGCGTTCGAGGGCATGCCGGTATCGCAATCCAAGCCCGAGGGGACGTCGACGGCGACCACCGTCGGCCCCGATATCCGGTTGCAGCAGTCGATCACGCTGGCCAAGTGGGGGCGAACGATCCCGGTGAACCCGGTGCCAAGCAGGGCGTCGACCATCACGTGCGCCTGGGGCCAGAGCCTCGCGGCGGCGGCCAAAGCGTCGGCGTTCAAGATCGGCACGATATCCAAGCCGATCTTCTGGCAAATGGTGTAATTGATCGCGGCGTCACCGGTCAATTGGGCCGGATCAACCACCGGATGGACGACGACGCTGACGCGGGCGTTGTGTAGATGGCGGGCGATGACGTAGCCGTCGCCGCCGTTGTTCCCGCCCCCGCAGAGGATCACGGCGCGGGCTGCGGTGGGTTCGATGCGGTGCTTCTGCCGCAGCAGCTCGAGGACGGTGGCTGCGGTGTTGCGGCCGGCGTTCTCCATCAGGACCACGCCGGGGATGCCCAGGGTCTGGATCGCCAAGCGATCCACCTGGCGGACCTGGTCGCGGGTCAAAGCTGGCTCGCTCGGTTTTGTGATTCGCTGGTTCATCCCGCACAATGGGGCGATGCGGATCGATATCCAGGATCCTAGCCGGCCCGATCGGCCGCCCGTCCGTTTGACGATCACTGATGATCCGGAACAGCTTACGGTGGCACCCCGGGGGGCCTCCAAGATAGCGGGTGATGGCCTGGCGACCCATCTGGACTGGGACGGGGCGTTCGATTCGAGCGGGTATTTGCGTCGCTGTCCCGTGTGCGGGTGCGGTGAATTCTTTGTCCGCAAAGACTTTCCGCAGGGGCTGGGGTTGGCGGTCGTTGTCGCAGCGGCGGGGATGGCGTTGGTCCTGTTTGGCAGCGGTCGGGTGGCGTGGGGGTTCGGCGTGCTGGCGGCGGTGGCGGGGGTGGACGCGGCGATCTACGCCCTGGTGCCCCGCTGCCTGGTTTGTTATCGGTGCCGCAGCGAGTTCCGGGATATCCCCGTCCCTGCCGGGCAAGGCGGGTGGGACTTGGCGACGGGAGAAAAGTATCGCACGCCATCTCAACCTATCGATCGCGTTTGACCGATGTTAGGTCATATCCGAATCGGTAACGCCACATTTTGAAGGAGCGAAGGGAACGTGACGGACCACGCGGCCAAGACATCCCGCAAGTTGGTGATCTACGGGGCCGGCGACCACGGGCAAGTGGTTGCCGACGCGGCCACCGCTTCCGGTTGGGACCTGCTGGGGTTTCTCGACGACCGCAGGTCGATCCGTCAAGTGGGCCTGTGGCCGCTGATCGATGAATCGGTGCTGGAGGATCCTCAGATCCACGTGCT
>JAJUHR010000031.1 GCA_029267795.1 Planctomycetota bacterium | reverse complement strand
GGCGCCGTGTGGTTCGCAGCCGACCCGACCCACCCAAGCCCCGAGCCCGGGGCGCGAACAGCTTAACCCCGGGCCCTCCAACTATCCCGTGCCGCTCGATGATTTTTCGCGCTCGCGGGCCCCCGCGCCTCCGACCCACAGCAGCAAAAAGGCACCCATGCGCGCCCGCCCGGTCGATCCCCGGACGACTCCACCGACAGCGACAGCTGTGAACAAACATTCCACCGGCATATTCACCACCCGACCACCCGAACCCCGTTACCACAAAAATTGTTGCGCATGGTACAATGTGAACTGTTAGGGGAATCCGGGGCCACTTCACCAATCAACGGGAGAAAGAAAAAATGAGTAGGCACACATACTCCGGGCTGGCGGCCACGCTATGGGCGGGGTTGGCACTGGGCCTGACCGCGGGTGAACTCCGTGCCAGCTTGACCACGGAATACCCGGCAGCCTCACCCGAGGCCCTTTTCGGCGAGCGCTTCACCACCACGACCAGCCTCGTCGAATCCCCCAGTGTTTCGCTGGGTACGTTCAACCTCGATGACCGCCACGGCCTGGAGGGCGACTTGGCCGATGACCCCACCAAGGGCATCGCCGCTGCCAATCCCCCCATCGACTCCAGCAGCGATGACGGCTTCTTCATCGTCCCCGCTCCCCCGCGGCCCGTCGGCGCCGACCCGTTAGGCCCTGGCTCCTTTAGCCCAACCTCGGTCGCAGCCCTGCCGGGCGCTTTCATCGCGGGCGTGGTCCTGCTGGGCGGCCTGTTCGGCTACCGAGTCATCCGCGCCAACAACTTCTTCTAACAAAGCGATCGCTTGCTTATCGCATCGCTTTCGAATCGAGCGAATAGGCGCGGTTTGCCCCGAAACCCGGACGCCCCAAACACCCATTTTCTAACCAAAATCCAAAAACTGCAGACCCTAATAACCGAATGCTCTGATAGGCCTTGCCAACGAAAAAACGAAAAACGCTCGAAAAGACATCTCAATCGACCCGTCTGACCCTCAACGGAAAGGAGAAAGGAGGTGCATTCGAACATTCGCGGCGCGGCTGATTTTGCACATCGGCGGCAGCGATCGCCTTGCACCGCTACGGTGGCGCGCCCTTGTCAAGGCAAGCCGCGGCCATTAGCCCGCCGGGCCCTCGCCTGCCTACCTCAGACACCACGTCCGCAACTCTTCAAGGGAGGGGACATGGATGGCACACCTGATCGATCGGCTTCTCAGAAAGCCTGGAACAGGCCCTAACACACAGATCGACTCGCTCGACGGCCTGAGGGGCGTCGCGGTCCTGTTCGTGGTCTTCAGCCACCTCAGCGGGTACCACATGGACCTGCTGCCCGGGTGGAGTTGGTCAGGCGCGGGCAAGGTCGGTGTCTGGCTCTTCTTCGTCCTCAGTTCCTTCCTGCTGACCTCTCAGTTTCTTCACCGCCCGCCCGCCGAGCTCCTCAGCCTCGGCCTCTGGCTCCACTACGCCCAACGCCGGTTCTTTCGAGTTTTTCCCCTCTACTGCGTGGCACTGCTGGTCGGTTTCCTCTTCCCCGCCACACCCTATCTCCTCGCCTTTCCAACACGACAGCTACTCAGACACCTTACCCTGCAGGACGGACGCAGCATCTTCTGGTCCATCCCCGTCGAGTTTAAGTATTACTTTCTCCTGCCCCTGGTGGTGGCGGCGATCGTCATTCTTCTCAGCCGGCGCCTCTGGCCTGTGCTGCTCACCGGCGCCGGCGTCGTGGCGCTATGCTGCGGGCTCGCACCCGAGCTCAGCCGGGTTTCGTTGAGGCCTTACCTGCCGATCTTCTTGCTCGGCTCCCTTTCGGCTTTCGTCCATTGGAAGCTCCGTGCGGACGCTATCGCTATTGGCCGCCGCATCCGCGTCGTCCTGGAGTTCGCCGCCGCGGCCATTTTCCTGGGGATTCTCGCGATGACGCCCCGCGCTTGGAGCATCCTCCTGGGAGCCCCGATCCCCACCGATTACTTCCACAAGGACATCGCCCTGTTCGGGTTGCTCTGGTCTGTGTTCCTGCTGTCCTACCTCCACGGCATCGGCTGGATCGAACGCGCCCTGTGCTGGCCACCCCTGCGCATCTTGGGCGTGATCAGCTTCAGTGTCTACATCTGGCACATGCCGGTGATCCGTTTCGTTGCTCACCGAGTTCCCATCGATGGCCCCGCACAGGCTGTAACCGTGCTTGCGCTGACCACCGTTTTCTCTACCTGCTCCTACCTCATGATTGAAAAGCCTTTCTTAAAGATCGCGTGGTTCGGTCGGCCGCGCCATGTTCAAGCGCGGTGTTCTCGTTCGTTAACCCGCCCTGCAAGCGCGACCCAAGAAAAAGAAATAGCCGCGGGCGCTAACCCGCGGCTTTCACCGACTCAGTAACTTCAACTCCACCTCGAGCGATCCCGCCGGAGACCTACAGTAGCCCGACGACTCGAAAGCGCACCCCCCACCCCCGGCTCAACTGCGATTATCGATTATCGCATCTCGCACGCCTGAGGCATCCCGCCGCACGCCGGGCACCGCTGTGGAAGCTCTCCGGTCTTGAAATAGTTCTCTGCCGCCTTCTCACAATCCGGGCACACGGTGCGACCCTTCGGGTGGAACACCGTGACCTTGCCCCCCGCGGTGCGGTAAGGCTTGCTCACCCACGTTGCTCCGCACCTGTCGCACATCATCGCCCGCGGGCGATCGTCGCCCTCGGCACCGTAACGGTGTTGACGGGATTGACACCCCGCGGTGAGCAGAACAGCCCCGCTCAAACACGCCGCCAGCCCCAACGCTCGCAATGCCGTAAGGTTCATCGTGGTGCTCCTTAACAGAGATCGATTCGGCCGCTGCTTGATCATACTACCGCGACACGTTTCCGTACAAGCTTGTCGTCCATCGCCCTTGGCCGGCATCACTCTAAATTCCAAGAATGGGCTTCTGAGCATAAAGTGTTTATAAATCCCCAATTGGTTATTTTATCTATCCACTTTATTAGTAATGTGATATATTACATAGTAGTCAAAGGCGGCACTATACGCCCCCAAGGCCTTGACAGGGCAGGATTGTCCCCTAGGATATGTACAAGCTCACGCATACCGGAGCTTGGTTGAGAGTACATCAACCGAGTCCGTCGTTTTTTTCCTCTTTGACAAGTAAACAGTTGGGAAACGCCGCAAGGATGTGTTCACGTCGGCGGTAGCTGTCACGGCTGCGTCGGCGTGCAACCCCAAACCATCGATCGATGGTTGAACAGACGTCCGCGTGACCTCGAAGGGCTTGCCCTTGGAGTGCGGACTCTGCCCAACTTCGTCGGGGCCTCACCCTGTGTGATCCCGGCGAAGCGGATCGGCTTTTGAGTGCCGATCCACGACCGGTCCCGGCCCCAAGCCGGGATTCGCAGGTCAAATCCTTCTCTTGAAGCCAAAGCGCGTAAGCCGGATCCGTCCGGCCGAAGCGCGGCAGCGGATTTTCAATTGAAGAGTTTGATCCTGGCTCAGATTGAACGCTGGCGGCATGGCTAAAACATGCAAGTCGAACGATTAAACCCCTTCGGGGGATATAAAGTGGCGAAAGGGCGAGTAATGCGTTTCTAACGTACCCCAGGGTCAGGGATAGCTCATCGAAAGGTGAGCTAATACCTGATAACCCCACCCCTCGCATGAGGCGGTGGGCAAAGGCTTGCTGCCCAGGGATCGGGGAACGTGCTATCAGGTAGTTGGTGAGGTAACGGCCCACCAAGCCTAAGACGGCTAGCGGGTGTGAGAGCACGGCCCGCCGCATCGGGACTGAGACACTGCCCGGACTCCTACGGGAGGCTGCAGTAACGAATATTCCGCAATGCGCGCAAGCGTGACGGAGCGATGCCGCGTGCAGGATGAAGCCCTTCGGGGTGTAAACTGCTGTCAGGGTTCAGAAACTCAATGATCAGACCCAAAGGAAGAGCCGGCTAACTCTGTGCCAGCAGCCGCGGTAATACAGAGGGCTCGAGCGTTAATCGGAGTCACTGGGCTTAAAGGGTGCGTAGGCGGACCTGCAAGTGCCTTGTGAAATCCCACGGCTCAACCGTGGAACTGCTTGGTAGACTGCGGGTCTTGAGGTCGGCAGAGGCTGTCGGAACTCTAGGTGGAGCGGTGAAATGCGTAGATATCTAGAGGAACGCCAAAGGTGAAGACAGGCAGCTGGGCCGATTCTGACGCTGAGGCACGAAAGCGTGGGGAGCGAACGGGATTAGATACCCCGGTAGTCCACGCCCTAAACGATGTGCACTAGACTGTGGTGGTTCTGACACCGGCACGGTCGAAGCCAAAGTGTTAAGTGCACCGCCTGGGGAGTACGGTCGCAAGACTAAAACTCAAAGGAATTGACGGGGGCTCACACAAGCGGTGGAGCATGTGGCTTAATTCGAAGCAACGCGAAGAACCTTATCCTGGGCTTGACATGCACGGATTAGGTCCTGGAAACAGGGCCGACACCTCCGGGTGGAACGTGCACAGGTGCTGCATGGCTGTCGTCAGCTCGTGCTGTGAAGTGTCGGGTTAAGTCCCTTAACGAGCGAAACCCTTGTCGCTAGTTACCAGCGGGTCATGCCGGGGACTCTAGCGAGACTGCCGGTGTCAAACCGGAGGAAGGTGGGGACGACGTCAAGTCCTCATGGCCTTTATGCCCAGGGCTGCACACGTGCTACAATGGCGACCACAGAGCGAGGCCAGACCGCAAGGTGGAGCAAATCGCAAAAAAGTCGCCCCAGTTCAGATTGAGGTCTGCAACCCGACCTCATGAAGATGGAATCGCTAGTAATCGCGCATCAGCTACGGCGCGGTGAATGTGTTCCTGAGCCTTGTACACACCGCCCGTCAAGTCATGGAAGCCGGGAATACCCGAAGTCGCCACGGTTCAGTGGTGCCTACGGTAGGCTCGGTGACTGGGACTAAGTCGTAACAAGGTAGCCGTAGGGGAACCTGCGGCTGGATCACCTCCTTTCTAAGGGATCACCTTAGTCGCGGACCGACACCCCCACACGCCTTCCTTCACAAAGGCCAGGGGCGCCGGCACTAGGCAGAGCGATCTGCCCCGCGAAACCGTCAGCGCAGCCTTGTCCCGGACATATCGGCAACCGGCCCGCTAACCCCGGGCCCTACGCCGGTCCGCTCCGGGCGAACGTCGCGGCGACGCGACGCCAGGGCGCTTTCCCAACTGTTTACGGGCCAAAGAGGCCATACGCAGGCGAAGCACGCTGTGCTTTTACCCGTATGGCTGACCCAATATAGAGCTCGAAAAATCAGGGTAAATAGCTCGAAAACCCTCGCTTGAAGAAGCGAGGGTTTTTGCTTTGGTGCGGAGTGCTGATAAGAGAGGGAATGTGGGGAAAGCCGTTGTCTAGCAAGGTGCTGGGGCAGACAAATCCGAAACATTCAGAATGCCATCTGGAGTTACGGCGCTTATGCACTCTACTAAGATTTTTAGTATATGTTTGCTGTAGATTTATTACTCTGCTACTATTCCGGCGGCATGGTGGTTGGTAAAATGCGTACTCTTGTTTCTTCGGCTGCGTGTTCTCTCCGTAGTCGCGGAAAACGCAGCGGTGCTCACCATTATTTCATCTGAGTTATCCATCGACACCGTTGACGACCCACATGACGTCTGAACAGGCTTTATCCTCTTTGGCTGATTCAGTAGACAGGTTCGTGAAGCTGGCTGACTGTGAATTAGACCCCGGCTCCGCCTTCAGTCACGTCATTGGCCTTATGCACGAAATGACCGCACACATCGCGGATTGTGAACGTAGCGGCGTCGGCAAGGCGAAGATCCTCGACACGATCGCGGAGGCACGGTTAATCCATGGTCGCTCGTTGTTCGTAAAACGTTTGCAGGAGTGGCCGAGGGGGTACCCGGGCGATTTCGAGACCGTCGAGTGCATCACCTCGCAAGAGAATCGCACGACTGTGGGCAAGATCGAGTACTACATCGAAAAGTCTAGCCTTGGCTGCATGATCGCGCAGCAGCACCGCAACAAGGTGCAGCGTCAAGCGGAGTTGATCCTTCAGGCCGTCTACCCCCCCCCCCCGCCCCAGGGAGCACGGACAGGCGGGTATTAATTCTTGCCAGCGGCGGTGCGCCCGACCTGCGTTCCGTAGTCCATTTAATTACGTCGAAGGGTTGTGTGTTTGTGTTGAACGACGCCGATCCTGAGTCGCTTCAATTCGCGAAAGCGAAGCTTGGTGCGTTCGCCGAGAAATGCGTTTTTGTTCCGGGTAACGCTTTGATGACAATCAGAGAGCTCGCTCGCCACGGGCCGTTCGATCTCGTCATGGCCGGGGGATTGTGCGATTACCTGTCGGACCGTCAGATAACGTTTTTGATCAAGCAGGCTGTGGATCGGCTGCTGTTGTCCGGGGGCACGTTTTTTCTAACCAACATCGCGGCGGGTAATCCTTTCCGCTACTGGATGGAGTATTTTGCGAATTGGACCCTGATCGAACGATCCGAAGAACATATGCGCGGCTTGTGCCGATCCGCAGGGGTGCCCGATGAAGCGGTGACTCTGTCGCGAGACAAGACCCATCTGACGATCCTCGCGGAGATCGTAAAGGCATGACCGTTCGACGGGTCCGCCGGGTGCTACTGGCAGCTCGCCGCCAGCGGTGCAACGGGTGGCTGGGGCTAAGCGCAGCGCTCCCCCAAGCGCAGAGGCTAGGCTTGCTTTAGACGTCCCCCATGTTTCCCGTGCTTTTTGCCGGCGGCCGTTCTCGCAGCCTACGCCGACATAAAGTTGTCGCACCCGCTTAAAGGCGTCACTTTCAGGTGAAGCGCCACGTTGCGAGGCAGACCACATTCTTCGATCAAGTCTTCGGGGGCCTCGTGACGGGTGCGGATCTGAATCAGCTTCTGCTTGTCAGGGTCGTGTTCCCCGAAATGCACGCACAGCCCGCATTGCCCTTGATGAACCTCGTGCATGGCAACTCTCCTTTGTCCTGTGCTGTGGGAGATGGGGGTCACCCGCCCCCTTCATAGTTGATGGTAGGAGCAAAACCGTAGGAATCTCCAGTCCCATGGGGCGTGTTTCGCGTGCTCCAGCACACCCTCCCTGACAAGGTCGCGCTATACTCCTAACAGAGGCAAGCGACTCGGTCGTCCTCTTTCCACGCACCCATATCATCAAGCTCAAGGAGGCTTCCCATGGCGACGTATGTCATCCTGAGCCGACTGGCGCCCGATGCCGTGGCCGACCCCAAGCAGTTCAAGAAGCTGGCCGACGAGGTGTCGACGAAGATCGAGAAACAGTGCCCGAAGGTGAAGTGGAAGGACAGCTACGCCACCCTGGGCCGCTTCGACGTCGTGGACATCGTGGAATCGGACGACCCGAAGGAGGTCGAGAAAGCGGCGATGATCATCCGCTCCTACGGCCACGCCTCCACGGAGACGCTGGCTGCCACGCCGTGGAAGGAGTTCGTGTCGTACCTCAGCAGGGATTGAGGCCGGCTGCCGCGGCGCAAAACCCGCACACCACCCTCCGTCCCTGCGGGCCCAATTTAGCCCCCCCATTAACCCCCATGACTCATGGGGGCTAACTACCGAAGCTTGCAACCACGCCAGCCGGGCAGGCCCGCCGCGAAAAAAAACCGTTCGGGCGGGCAATCCCAACGGTTATAATCGCGCAAACTAAGTATCGATCGACGCTAGTCGATCGCCACGCGGGCGGGGGACCGCAAATAAGTCGAAAGGGGGGAGAGCCATGTCTGGCCTGCCGCAGAGGAAGGGACTGCGTGTCCATCAAAGGTTGGCAATCCACCAACTGGGCTTGGGCTCAGCGATGGGGGCAGCAGTGGCTGCGGCGCTTGCGCCCAGCGGCCCCGCCTTCGGCTTCGGGCTCAACGCCCTGGACGGCAGCATCAACAACGTCGCCATCCCAGCCGACCTGGTCAGCCAGCCGATCAACTTCTTCTCTTGGGACAAAGGCGGGATTTTCGACCCGATCACCTACGCGTTTGACGCCAGCTTCCTCGCGGCTTTCCCGGACCCCAAGCAACAGGAGCAGGTGCACCTGGCGTTCCAGGAGTGGGCCGACGCCTCTGCGGACGGTTCCCGCCGGGCGCCGCAGGCGAACTACCACTGGGACCGCTTGACCTCCGCGGGGCAGAACTTCTGGGACTTGCGGACACTGATCACCCACGAGATCGGCCACGTCCTCGGCGCCGGGCACCCCGACGCGATCTGGTTCAACACCAACCCCGACACCGGTAGCCCGTACAACCTGAACTTCCGCCCCGACGGCCAAGGCGGGCTCATCCCAGCCGCACCGCTGGGCGGGGAAGTCATGAACGAGGGCAACACCCCCGGCTTCCTGCCCGACGCCAAGCCCCCCAAGGGCTTCCGCTTCGGCGAATACAACCGCAAGCTCTCCAAAGACGAGTTGGCCATGCTCGACTACGCCTATGGCCAGCAGCTCCGCTTCCAGTTCGTCGAGGACCCGGCCTCGGCGGACATCGTCCTCTCCAACTTCCAGAGCGACACCTGCGGCGACCAGATCACCCTCGGCTCCGGCCAAGTCACCGACGCTGAACAACGCGACCCCGACGACTTCACCCAGGGGGCCCGCATCCTCGCTGGACGGATCTTCCTCCGCGATGTCTGCACCGACGCCCCGGGCACCCCGACGATGGGCTTCACTCCCCTGAGCCGATATTGGGAGGCCACCAACCAAACCGGCGAAGACGTCGTGTCCGTCTTGGTTCGCACCGTCGGCACCGACAACCTCAACCCCACGAGTCAGGAAAGCGTCGGCTCGCACCGCTTGACCGAGTACGACAACTTCCTCGACGTCGACGCTACCGAGTCGCTGGAGCGTATCCTCCACCAGTGGAGCCACCCGCTGGGGGATGTAATCGCTCCGGGCCAGACCACGAAGGTCGCCCTGCAACAGGACGTATGGGACTGGACGGTGGACAGCTCGAGCGTGATCACCGCCAACGCTCAGATCGTGCCCGCGGCGCTGGTCAACACGATCCCCTTCTTTGCTCCGCAGTTTCAGGGCCAACCCAACGCCGACTCTCCCAGCGTGGCCGAACACGTCATGAGGGCTGGGCACGATCACGACCACGGGGCCGACGAGCTCAGCGCCGCAGCGACCCCGCCGGCGATCGCCGCCAAGGCCATCCTGCTCTCCAACGACACCGCAGAGCCCATCCAGATCGACAGCATCCTGCTCGCTCCCGTCGGCGACCTTAACCCCGCCGTGATCACCGAGGCGCTCCTGGATCAACTCCGTCTGCTGAACCGGTTCGAAGAAGTCCAGGCCAATGGACAAGCGTTTCAGATGACCCTCGACGAAGAGGCTGAGTTCTTCCTGCTCCTGGAAGGCGACGTGGCCAGCCTGCCCCGCGACGTCCTGGCCCGCGGCAATTACTTGCTGTTGAATCGGCCGGGCTGGATGGACGACCCGCTGCTCGTCGCCGTCCTCGGCCGAAACAGTGGGACCCAAGTCACCAACTACGCGCTATTGAATACCAGCACGTTCGTCCCTGAACCGGCCAGTGCCCTGGCTTGGATCACCGGGCTCCTCACCCTGGCGAGGCGTTACGCGACGCGGAACCCAACCGCTGCGTAGCTCCGAATGGAGGGGCCGTTCGCACCCCAAAAGCGACTCGACAAACTGCGAAGCGAGCTGCATAGCTCCGAATGCAGCGGCCCTCGCACCCGATCAACGAAAACAAAAAAAGTGGCCCGCGAAGAAGCGGACCACTGTTGGCCGGAAGGAAGATGTGCAACGGATCAAGACCGCGATCGGCGCCGGAAGGTCATCAGGCCAGCTCCTGCGAGGAGTAGGCCGGTCGTGGCCGGTTCGGGGATCGGGTTCAGCACAGCACCGACCATGTTCGAGGCGATAAACGCTCCGAGCTCGCCCGCAGGGGGTTCGAGCAGGTTGCCCGGGTCGAGGAACTCGGTGATCGGCTCGTGCTCGTCGTCATACACACCGGTGTATTCATAGAACTCGTATCGGCGGATGACGATCTTGTCGTTGTCTTCGTCAATCTGGTCTTCGTTCATCTTCACTTTGGGGTCCTTGCCGCCTTCGAGCAGCTCCCACTCGGTCTCGACTTCAGCGGGGTCCTCGCCGTCCGGCACGTCGTTCTGTGGGTCATCGGGCTGATCGTTCGAAGGGTCGGCATCCGAGATCAGTTGCTGGAGCAGGGCTTGCATCTCGGCGGGATCCTGAGGCGCACTGGACAATTTGACTTTGAACACTTTCATCCAGACCGAATCGGGTCGTTGCTCAGGGTCATCCGGAGGCTCCACGGGTTCCGGCACTTGTACAGCGGCTTGCACCACGGGAGGATCGCCCGGGTTGACGGGCGGGACGAAGGTCCACGTGGGGCCGGGTATCGGCGTGGGCGTCGTGCCGATCCTCACGTACGACCCATCGGTGAGCTTGTCGAGCCAGAAGAATCGCGTGGCGGTCGGCTGGGCGCCGCTGAGCCAGAAGCCGAAGTGCTCGCCGCCGGCGGAATTGACTAATTGATGGCCGTTGGTGCTGGTCGGGCTCGGGTTGTGCAAGAGAGTGCCCGGTGTGGGCGCGCCGCTGAAGTTGTAGCCCGTGTAGGTGATGCGTGTGCCGAACGTCCCAGTGGTAATGTCGCTGTACTCGGTGATGGTTTTGCTGGAATAGTGTGCGGGGTAGTCGCCGCCGACGCTCGACGAGTGGATCCCTTCCAGTTCGATTTCGGCGCCCTCGCACCCCGGGATATTGCTCGGATCGGGGGACGTGAAGTAGGTGTCGAAGTTGGAGAGGGTCCCGAAGATCTCCGCGTGAGCGGTGCCGGCGGCCGGCGCCAGCGAGATCGCAACCGCCACCGTAACGCGGCGTAAATCGGCCCCCCTGTGGCAGGCGGGGGCAGCAGCGAAACAGCGGCGAGTAGAGCCAAAGATACTACCCATAAGACCTCTCCTTTCCCTTAGAATGATTGGCTTGCAGGCCGACGTGTCCCCTTCCGAATACCTGCGTCAACAGCGGCACAGGTCGATAATGTCACCATTGTAACAGTGGTGCCGCTCTCCCCAAAGCTAACACGACGATTTTGTCCTTATTTTTCGGTATTTTTTGACCAACCCGGTCCAAGAATCGTTGCCGAGTCTGACCAATTTACCCACTTTAACGTCCCCGCAGCGAAATCCGCCGGAACAAAACCAACCCCATCGTGCGTACAGGCCCGATCCCGCCCTCACGTACGCCCCCCGGCTCGGACCCTGTCAGACGGGCGTAGCTGCTGCACCCGTCGCTCACCCAGCTTGTAATATTTCCTGCCGCCAGCGTACCGTGCACGCGAAGTGCACCGTGTCGCGCCCCGCAGGCCCTTTCGCCCACCAGAAATGACCCCCCTGGGAGCATCCCGTGGCTAACGCCATCTTCGTCATCGCGCCTTACAAATGGCAAGGCCAGTGGGTGTTCGACGACCCCAGCGTCGGGCTGACGCGCGAACCCTTCGTCGCCGGCATC
>JAJUHR010000433.1 GCA_029267795.1 Planctomycetota bacterium | reverse complement strand
GTCATCGACCTGCCTCTCTTGTAGGGCGGGCCTTGGGCCCGCCGAATCCTTCCGAATCCTTTTTCCCTCACGCCGCCGCCCGTTCTTCGTCGGAGTACCGCTGCCGGGTCGCCAGGAACTCGTTCTCTACCGCTTGGAAAGCCTCGACGATCCGCGGGTCGAAGTGGGTCCCCGAATCGTTGACGATGATCGAGCGCGCCACCTCGTGCGTCAACGCCGCCTTGTACACCCGCTTCGACGTCAGCGCGTCGTACACGTCCGCCAGGGCAACGATCCGGCCGCACAGCGGGATCTCTTCCCCAGTCAGGCCCCCAGGGTACCCCAGCCCGTCGAACCGCTCGTGATGCGTCGCGGCGATGTCCCGAGCCATCCGAAGGAACTGGGCCCCCGGGTGCTGACGCAGGGCCGCGTCGAGCGTCTCAGCCCCCGCGACGCTGTGCGATTTCATGATCTGGAATTCTCGGTCGCTCAGACGCCCCGGCTTCAGCAGCACCGCGTCCGGGATCGCCACCTTCCCGATATCGTGCAACGGACTGGTGTGATAAATCAACCGGCAGTAATTGGCGTCCACGGTGCCATCAAACTGGCCACGCTGACTCAGCCGCTCCGCAAGCAGGCGGCAATAATG
The DNA here is from genome assembly GCA_029267795.1 of Planctomycetota bacterium. Classification (GTDB taxonomy): domain Bacteria; phylum Planctomycetota; class Phycisphaerae; order Phycisphaerales; family Phycisphaeraceae; genus JAJUHR01. Next base: position 1,179 of record JAJUHR010000433.1, on the reverse strand, counting down.
CCGCACCCGCTCCAGGTGGGCCCCGGTCTCCGGGTCGCGGGACTCGGCAAGCTTCGCCAGCGCGAAGATCGTCAGGTCCCGCGTCTCTAGCGAAAGCACCCGCTCCCCCGCACGCAAACGAGCCAGCAGCTCGCCGGGGTTGAACGGCTTGCTCATAAAATCGTCGGCCCCGGCGGACATTCCCTCGATAATGTTCTGCGAACCACTGTACCCGGTCAGCAGAATCACATAGATATAGTCGTTGAAACCGCCCCCGCGAATCGCCCGGCACAGCTCCAACCCCGACACCTCGGGCATCTCCCAGTCGCTGATCACCAGCCGGATGTCGCCCCGTTTCAGCACCCCCAAGGCCTCTCGGCCGTTCTCCGCACGCTCCACCTCATAGCCCCAGCTCGTCAACGCGTTGGCGAGGATCTCACGCGTCACCTCATCGTCATCCACCACCAGGATTCTCACGATTCGTTCTCCGTGCGCAGGGCCGGTCCAACCCTCACAGGGTTCTTATCGGCCAATCGAGCGCCGACCGTTGGCACCGCCACCAGGCACCGCTCCAGCTCAGCGCGTAGCCGCTCAAGCGCCTGCTCCGCCAGCCCGACCTCCCGCCCGCGGGCCTGAGCCTCCACCTCCGCCGCCAGCGTGTACAGGCGCTCAGCAGACAGGTTCCCCGCCGCCCCCTTGAACGCATGGGCGCATTTCGCAGCCTCCTGAGCATTCCCAGCAGCAATCGCCGCCGCGATCCGCTCCAGATCCTCCGGCGCACGCTGGCAGAACTTGTCCAGCAGGGTCTTCAAGAGCCCCACGTTCCCCATGCAACGCTTCAAGAGGTCGTCCAGATCAAACGGGAACTCCCCCACATCCGCCCGCTGAACGCCGATCCCAGCCGCAGTGCCCCTGCCCGACTCCCCCAACACCGGCACGCTCGGGCCACCGCCCCCAGCCGGGGGCTCGGAGGACACCACCCCCGCCAAGCCCATCGGTCGGTCCAGGAATACCCTCACCAGCTTCAGCAGATCGTCGGGGTCAAAAGGCTTGGTCAGATATTCGTCCATCCCCGCCGCCAAGCACAACTCCCGATCCCCGCGGATTGCATTGGCGGTCAGCGCGATGACCGGCAACCGCCCGGTCTTGCCGCGGGGCACACGACCCTCGGCCTCTGCCTGCCGGATCGCCCGCGTCGCC
>JAJUHR010000155.1 GCA_029267795.1 Planctomycetota bacterium | reverse complement strand
CTCCGATCAGTACCAGCACACCAGGCACCGGTACTGCCTCAGACTCCCAGATCTCGTTCATAACCCCCGGGTTCAGCCGGAACGGCGGAGCGTGCCCGCGAAGATACCCCTCCATATCCGGCACCCCGGTCAAGTACAACATAGGCCCCACTTCCCCCTCCGCCACCCGCGGCCGTGCGATAACCCCTTGATCGACAAGCTCCAGCACGACCTCTGAACTTAAAGGAGAAGCCCTGTCCCCAACGAACCCGAAGCTCAGCGCATCCAATAAACCCGCCATGGATAGCTCCATCTGCTGGTCTTGAATCCGACCGCTATGGGGGGCCAGCCCTGTCCGGTCTGCAAACAGCAACAACGTCCGCGGGCCCCGCAACCCAGGGGCTGGCAGCCCCACCGTAAGCGGCTCGGACTGGATCGGAAGTTCCACATCCTCAGGCCATGGCGCACCCAGCGCCAGCCGAACCGCCTGATCGCCCGGGATGCGCAGCACGTTGAGGATCCACCCATGCCGGCTGACGCGGGGGCTCGCGTCCAGGACCACTAGCTCCACCTCGCCCACGCCCTCGAGCCCGCCCAGCTCGATTAAAGGCGGCAAGAACGAAACCCCGGTATGGTTGGTGTTATGAACGAGCCTGGGCTGGGGCTGGACCTCCGCAAACCACCCCGCCAGGCAAGGCCCGGCTAAAGACAGGGACATCGCCGCTGAACCCAGGGTGCGACAGGACCTCATGCCTCACCTGCGGTCCCCCGGAGGCTAAGCCTGACGCTGCGCGCCCTTCGATCCACCCCTTGCGAGTTACCCGCATGATAACCAGAAACGCCCCAAGCACAATCGCCCGCTTGGCCATTCGCTGGCCCTTGTCATCGGGCCGCGAACCGCTACAGTACCCGGCTGCCTTGCCCTCGGCCCCGCGGGCTGCCGGGGTTAGCGCACACTGGCCACCCTAGCTCAGTGGTAGAGCACTCCCTTGGTAAGGGAGAGGTCGTGGGTTCAAATCCCATGGGTGGCTGTTCATCTGGCCCCCGCAATAGGGGGGAATCGAGGTTTGACACCCGCTGGAGGGGTGCGTATCTTTTTTGTTCCCTGATCGCAGGAAGCGTGCGGGGTGCGGTGCGGCCGAGCCGATCCTAAACTCGACCCCACCCTGCGTTGTGTTTTGTCATTCGGTTGCGGTGCCTACGATGCGTCTCCGCAGTTAGCGCCATGTGCAAGTTAGACTTGGCGCTGTGATGCGGGCACACGCTTCGGCTTGGCACGGTTAATCGCGGCAGTGTTGGAACCAGAATCACCAGAGCAGTTGGAGGTTAACGTCCCATGGCAAAAGGGGTATTTGAGCGGACCAAACCGCACGTCAACGTCGGCACGATCGGCCACGTGGACCACGGCAAGACCACGCTGACCGCGGCGATCACCGCCGTTCAGGCCACCAAGGGCCTGGCGGAATATAAGCCCTACGACCAGGTCGCCAAAGCGTCGGAGAAGGAAGGCCGACGCGACCCGACCAAGATCCTCACCATCGCCACCAGCCACGTGGAGTACGAGACCGCCAAGCGGCACTACGCCCACGTCGACTGCCCCGGCCACGCCGACTACGTCAAGAACATGATCACCGGCGCCGCTCAGATGGACGGGGCGATCCTGGTGGTCTCCGCCGCCGACGGCCCGATGCCCCAGAGCCGCGAGCACGTGCTCCTGGCCCGCCAGGTGAACGTGCCGGCCCTGGTGGTGTTCCTGAACAAGGTCGACCTCGTCGACGACCCGGAGCTGCTGGAGCTGGTCGAGCTGGAGATCCGCGAGCTGCTGAACAAGTACGAGTTCCCCGGCGACAAGACCCCGATCATCCGCGGCTCGGCCCTGGGCGCCCTGCAGAACCCCAAGGACGCGGAAAAGAGCAAGTGCATCTCCGAGCTGATGGACGCGATCGACTCGTTCATCCCCGAGCCGGTCCGTGAGATCGACAAGCCCTTCCTGATGAGCATCGAGGACGTGTTCTCAATCAAGGGCCGCGGCACCGTCGGCACCGGACGCATCGAACGCGGCACGGTCAAGGTCGGCGAGACCGTCGAGATCGTCGGCCTCAAGAAAGAGACGATGAAAACCACCGTCACCGGCGTGGAGATGTTCAACAAGACGCTCGACCAGGGCCAGGCCGGCGACAACGTCGGCTGCCTGCTCCGCGGCGTCGAGAAGAACGACCTAGAGCGCGGCCAGGTGCTGGCCAAGCCCGGTTCGATCACCCCCCACACCAAGTTCGAGGGCGAGGTCTACGTGCTGACCAAGGAGGAAGGCGGCCGGCACTCGCCGTTCTTCACCGGCTACAAGCCCCAGTTCTTCTTCCGCACGTGCGACATCACCGGCCAGATCAAGCTGCTCGGCGGCGCCGAGATGTGCATGCCCGGCGACAACGTGCACCTGGAGGTCGACCTGCTGGGCAAACCCGTGGCGATGGAAACCGGCGTGCGCTTCGCCGTCCGCGAGGGTGGTAAGACGGTCGGCGCCGGCGTGGTGACCAAGATCCTCGAGTGATCGCTCCACCCAGCGACCCCCGGGAGGATCTAAGATGCCGCGGTCAGCCCGAGCACGCACCCGCGCCGACAAACGGGGAATACCGGGGTGGGCTCTCCCCTGAACGCCGGCTGAGGAACGAAAGACCATGGCGAAAAAGGCCGAAGCCGTTGAATATGTTTGGCTGCAGTGCAGCGAAACCGGAGATCTGAACTACCGCACGCCGGTGAACGTCAAGGGTGGAATCCCCGAGAAGCTCAAGGCCGGCATGAAAAAGTACTGCCCCAGGCTCCGCAGGCACACCCTGCACAAGATCAAACGCAAGTGATCGTCGCGGCGGACGGCATGGCCTGCCACGGCCTCGTGGAGCCGCGGGGGGCCGCGGGCCTCCCGTGCGGGACCCGCGACCGCGAAGCCCAGGTCCGTAGTTCTTCTTCGGTATCCGGTTACGCCAGTAGCTCAACTGGTAGAGCAGCCGTCTCCAAAGCGGCAGGTTGGGGGTTCGATTCCCTCCTGGCGTGTTGGCTAGGCTGGACGTGGTGCCAAGCCGATCCGCCAGCTCTGCGGGCGACCGTTCGCACCCCCAACGGGTCCCGACCAAGCCCGTTGCATTCGGAGTAGCTCCCGGTGTCTCCCACCGTTTATAAGAGCGGCCAAGGGTACTGGACGCGTTTGCTCAGCGCCGTAGGCGCCGGCGTGCTGCTGCTGGGCGGGGCCGCCTGGCTGTGGCGCGAGCTGGAGGTGCTCCGCAGTGAAAACGCGATCTACATCCGCGCCGGGATCGTCGTCGGCCTGTTGATGGCGCTCGGCGGCCTGGTCTGCTGGGTCTTCAATAAGCCCCGCGTCGTCGATTTCATGATCGCCACCGAGTCGGAAATGAAAAAAGTCAACTGGCCCAGCCGGCGAGAGATCATCGGATCGACGTGGATCGTGATCTGCGGCACCCTGCTGATCGCCTTCCTGCTCTTCGCCGTGGACCTGCTGTTTGCCAAGCTCTTCTCCGGGATCGGGATCCTCGAGGGCCTCTAAACCCCCTCCGGCCACCGCCGCGCACCGGCGCAGCGGATACAATGTGATACCCCTGAGTATGGAACGCCGACCATGTCTGACCAGCAAGTGACGCAGGTCGACCAGATCGCTCGCGACGAGCCCCTGATCACTCCAGGGATGAACTGGTTCGTCCTGCGCGTCGCCTCCAACAAGGAAGACTCCGTCCGGCGGACCCTGCTCCGCAAGATCAAAATCGAGGGCTTGACCCACTTGGTCAACCGCATCCTCGTCCCCACCGAAAAGACCAAGACCATCAAAGGGGGCAAACAGCGGATCACCCTCAAGAAGCTCTACCCCGGCTACGTCTTCGTCGAGATGAAGCTCGAAGACGACGGCCGCATCCCCCAAGACGTCTTCTTCCTGATCAAGGAAACCACCGGCGTGGGCGATTTCATCGGCACCGCCGGCCGGCCCAGCCCGATGAGCCTGCCCGAGATCGAGAAAATGCTCGCCGCCAGCAAGGCCCCCGAGGAGGCGCCCACCGTCAAGATGGAGTTCGCCAAGGGCGACCACATCAAGATCAAAGAGGGCCCCTTCGAGAACATGGAAGGCACCGTCGACGAGCTGCTGCCCGCCCAAGGCAAGGTCCGCGTGATCGTCACCATCTTCGGCCGGGCCACCCCGCTGGAACTGGAGCACTGGATGATCGGCCGGGCCGACGAATAGTCGGAAAATCCCCTACCACCAGCCTCCCCGATCCCCGCTCCCGCCTCCACGCGGTCCCTAAGGCAATTCTTCAAACAGCCCGATTCCACCCGCCGATGTGTTACATGAGGCCGAGGGCCCGGGGGCCCGCCGCGGGGCCACGACAGCCGCCCCGTCTGTGGAGCTAAGCCTATGAGCATCTTGGGCACCACAGTCGCCTCCAGCGTGGCCGCGACGCCGCAGCAGGCGCAGCAAGTCAGCACGCCCCGCGACCGCTCAGCCAATCAGGCCGCCGCGGACACCCAGCGCGTGCGAGAGACGTTCGAGGCCCACCTGCGGGAACTGGAAGAGGGCGACGAAAGCGAATCCCCCGACCGCCTGCATATCGACAGCCAACTGCCCCAGCACCAGTCCCCCCCACAGGACCAGCCGCAGCAGGAACACCGACCCCCGCCTGAGGACGACCAGAGCCTCCAAGCCCCCGAAGCTACAGACTTACAAGCAAGCCCCCCCCACGCCCAGGACGAAGGGGACAACCTGTACCACCACCTCGACGTCAAGGCCTGAGCTGCCCCGACCAAAAAAACGCCTCAGAGCCCCGATTACAGACAACAAAACCACATGGCATGCAAGAAGAGAAGCCCACGGAGTGTACTCCGTGGGCCTCTGAGCCCCTCCCACCCCTCAAGCCTCGCCGAAGCGATAGAATCACCGCATGATCTGGCCGTGGCTCTTTGCCGGCGCCTGCGCCCTGCTCCTGGTCGCCTCAGCCTACGGAGCTTGGCTGCTCGCCGAACGCCGCCACCTGACCGCCGAGCGCCACCGCCTCGCCGACGACCTGAACCAGACCCGCGCCCAACTCGAAGCCGCTCACAACGAACTACACGCCCTGGAGCGCGAAATCGCCCAGGTCAACCAGCGG
>JAJUHR010000346.1 GCA_029267795.1 Planctomycetota bacterium | reverse complement strand
CCGACTTCGCCGGTGCGGCCGCTGGAGAGGATCGCCTTGACGGTGGGTTCGACGAAGTGGTCGGAGACGCCGATGTCGAGGCGGACCTTGTCGTGGAGTTCGACCTTGACGGTGGTGCCGCGGTAGGTTTGGACGTGGTCGGTCTCGCCGCCGTGGCCCTGGATTTTGCTGACGCTTAAGCCGCGGACCTCGGCGTGGTAGAGGGCCTTGAGGACGTCGTTGAGTTTTTCCGGTCGGATGATGGCGACGATGAGTTTCATGAGAGGACTCCCAGGGGCTTGGATTGGGTGGTCAGGGCCAGTCGGGCGACCTCGTCTTCGTGGACGAGGATCGCGCCTTCACCGCTGGAGTAGGACTCTTCGCCGTGCTGGGTGAGGTCCATGCCGGAGGCTTCTTCTTTCTCTTGGGCGCGGAGCGGTACGAAGAGGCCGATGAGCTTCAGGAGGGCGAAGGAGACGGCGCCGCTGAAGACGATGGTGGCGAGGATGGCGACGAGCTGGGTGGCGACCTGGCCGGGGTTGCCGTAGATCAGGCCGTCCTTGCCCGCGGGGTTGATGGCGGTCTGGCAGAAGACGCCGGTGAGCAGGGCGCCGGTGGTTCCGCCGAGGCCATGGGCGGCGACGACGTCGAGGGAGTCGTCGAGGCGGGTCTTGGAGCGCCAGAGGATGACCAGGTAGCTGGGCAGGGCGGCGATGGCGCCGATGGCCAGGCCCCAGATGGGGGCGACGAAGCCGGCGGCGGGGGTGACGGCGACGAGGCCGACGACGATGGCGGTGGCGGTGCCGACGCCGGTGACTTTGCCGGTGCGGATCAGGTCGAGCAAGGCCCAGACGACGAGGGTGGCGGCTGGGGCGAGGAAGGTGTTGACGAAGGCGGTGGCGGCGAGGGATCCGCTGGCGAGGGCGCTGCCGGCGTTAAAGCCGAACCAGCCGAACCAGAGCAGGCCGGCGCCCAGGAGGACGAGGGGGACGTTGTGGGGGAGCAGGGCCTGCTTGCCGTAGTCTTTGCGTCGGCCCAGGACGGTGGCGGCGACGAGGGCGGCGACGCCAGCGTTGATATGGACGACGGTGCCGCCGGCGAAGTCGAGGGCGCCGAGGTTGAAGATCCAGCCGGAGGTGGACCAGACCCAGTGACAGACGGGGCTGTAGACGCAGAGGCTCCAAAGGGCGATGAAGAGGATGTAGGAGACGAAGCGCATGCGTTCGACGATGGCGCCGGAGATCAGGGCTGGGGTGATGATGGCGAAGGTGGCTTGGAAGGCCATGAAGAGGACGGCGGGGATAGTTCCGTTGGGCTCGGTGCCGACGCCGCGGAGTGCGGCCATGGAGAGGTCGCCGATCCAGCGGTTGCCGGCGCCGAAGGCGAGGGAGTAGCCCAGGAGTGCCCAGAGGACGGTGATAAAGCCGGTGGCGACGAAGCTCATCATCATGGTGTTGAGCATGTTTTTGCTTCGGACGAGGCCGCCGTAGAAGAAAGCGAGTGCTGGGGTCATGAGGAGGACCAAGGCTGTTGCCACCAACATCCAGGCGGTGTCCGCGCCGCTGATGGGGGAGGCTTCGGCGGCGATCCACACGTTGGGGAAGCCAAGCGGATCGAGCATGGGTTGGTCTCCTAGGCAGGTGGGTCGGTCGCGGGGGCCGCACGCCCTTGGCGGGTTAGGCCGGCGGGGTACGGCGTTGGTATTTTAAACGAGGATGGGGTGATTCCAATTGATTTCCTAGAGCGGGTATCGAACAGGGCGGTTGGAGGGTTCAGAATTAGGTCAACGTATTTTTAAGAGTGTTACTGTCATTATCTTATGTTGTCGTGGATAGACTGTCGATTCCCGGGGTGATCGCGGGTAGCGGGGTTGTTGTTGGTCCCGTGAGGGTAGGGTTTGACGCAGCGCGCGGCGCGTTCTAGAGTGGGAGTTTTGTCGCGATTTTAGGGATTTTTCGATGGCTATTCAGACGCTTTATGACAAAGACGGCTCGATCAAGGCGCTTGCGGGCAAGACGGTGGCGGTGCTGGGGTATGGCTCGCAGGGGCACGCCCATGCGCAGAACCTGCGGGACAGCGGGGTGAAGGTGGTCGTGGCGAACCGGCCGGACTCGCCCAACGGCAGGCTGGCGCAGGAGCACGGGTTCAGGCCGATGTCGGTCGAGGAGGCGGTGAAACAGGCGGACGTGGTGATCCTGACGCTGCCGGACGAGGTGCAGCCGGAGGTGTTCGAGAAGTCGGTGCGGCCGAACCTGCGGGCGGGGATGGCGCTAGGGTGGACGCACGGGTTCAACATTCATTTCAAGACGATCGTGCCGCCGAAGGACGTGGACGTGATCATGGTGGCGCCGAAGGGGCCGGGGCACACGGTGCGTGGGGAGTTTCAGCGGGGGGGTGGGGTGCCGTGCCTGCTGTCGGTGCACCAGGACGCGACGGGGAAGGCGAAGGAGATCGCGCTGGCGTGGGCGATCGGGATTGGGGGCGGGCGGTCGGGCATCCTGGTGTGCAGCTTCAAGGACGAGTGCGAGACGGACCTGTTTGGGGAGCAGTGCGTGCTGTGT
>JAJUHR010000420.1 GCA_029267795.1 Planctomycetota bacterium | reverse complement strand
CGTTGAAGAAGTCGATTTGACTCAGTCGCTGGCTGAGGTCCTGGAGAACATCCTCGAGCCACACGGTCTGTTGATCCAACGCGACCTTATGCGTGAAGCGGGAGTGATCTTAGAACGCCGAAGCGTCCGCGCCTTGGGCCAAGGGCGGATCGTGGAACTGGGCTGGCCCGGCGAGGGGCGGCCAGACGGCCCCGTGATCGAAGTGACCGCCCAACGCCCGGCGCGCAGGGCTGAACCATGGACCGTACAAGCCGACGGTTGGTTGGTGGAATCAACTTTTACGCTTGCAGGCGGCTGGGATCCGAGCCTCGAAGGACAGCCTGACAATGCTTACAGCAAGACCAGCAACCCTCAGTTTGCGGATTATGCCAATGTCTACCGCCTGTGGGTGCTCAACGAGGATGGGGCTTTCTCGGCATCACCATACAATCGTGGCGGCCCCTTCGACCTGACAGGATTCTTCGGACAGCGTGCGATCCGTCCACAACCGCTGCGGTTTCTGCCGTGTCTGACACTGGATGATGGTGGATCACGCCGATCACCGATTGTGGAGATGAGTCTGGATCATGGCCTAAGCTGGTCTGTGTACCCGGGGTCGCTACGCCTGCTGACCGATCGTGCCGGGGTTTACTTCGACGACTCGAACCTGCCCGGGTCATTTTTGACCGCAGCCAAGCTCGGTATGGCCAGAGTCCGAGTGACTGCCGGATTGCAAAGCCCGTTACCCGTGAGCGTCACGAGGTGGACCGGCAACCCCTTCCAGGGCACGGGTCGCGGTCGGTTATTCGATCTCGGCGGTGCACTTACGTTCGCCGAGGTTGCCCCTGAAAGCATCCATTACGATCAAGTCCAGGCCGGGGCACTCTCAGCCCTTGAGGCGAACGACACGCACCGACTGCACGATTGGCTTGTTCGCAGGCTCAACCAAACGGCGGAGGCGCATGACGACAAGGTGGGGCGGGCAAGGCTCAGGTTGGCGGGTCCTTGGCCACTGCTGCGCGTAGGTGACCGATTGATAAACGCAGCCGGTGACGGGACGGACGCGGCGGGGCAGCCCGAAGCGATCGTCTCCGAGGGTGCGATCGTTCGCGCCATCCGTTGCACGTGGGCCGAGGAAACCTTCCCTTGGGATTGGCAGCCCAAGCCTACGGTTCACCGGCCCCCGCTGACCGAGTTGGAGTTGATGTTTTGAGCTTCGAAACCCCTTTGCATTCCGAAACCATCGACGCACTCACTCAGGTCGGCGCCGCGGGAATCATGGGGATGTTGTGGGTTTGGGAGCGGCTGCTTTCCCGCCGGCGTGAACGACAGCTTTCCGATGCCCACGACCGAATCATGCAACAGCGCGAACAACTAAAAGTGCTGATCCGGCTCGTGCGGCGCAACACGCAAGCGATCGAGCGATTCGAGCAGACACAGGCCCAACTGAGCCAGGTGCTCAAGCATGTCCAACAAGAGATTCGCAACAAGATGGCCTGATGGAAAATGCCGGTGTTAGATTTGGTGCCGCCCTGGTGCCGCTACTTCCAGAGGATCACGCGGAGGAAGAAATGACCCCCAATCGATGGCTGAGCCGTAAATTCTTGCTGAGCTTGTCGGCACAGGTTACAGCCTTGATCGTGCTTTTGTGGCCAGAACACGAATCCGTGGTGCTCGAGGTGAGCCGATCGATCACGGCATTGCTGGTGATGCTGCTGAGCAGCCTGGGGTACGTGCACGCAGAGGCGTCGCTCGACCGGGAGCGCGCGGCCGGCCCTACGTTGAACCAATCCGCTGAGACCCCTATCCTGTGACCTCTATGCAATGGACGCTGACGACCGGTCAGGCGGGGCGCAGGGCTGCCGTCCTGGCAATAGCTACCGTTTGCGTGGCAGGGGCTGCCTGTTCGTGGAAGGGGGACCGCGGCTCCAATCCCGCGGCAGCCCCCGTTTTCCCCGAGGGG
>JAJUHR010000160.1 GCA_029267795.1 Planctomycetota bacterium | reverse complement strand
TAGAACACCTTCTGCTGAGGCTCGTCCTCCAGGGCCTCGAGCGACTGCAACGCCAAGTCGCGGCTGGGGCCCAAGGCCCGCTCTTCCAACGCGGGGCGCAGGACCATGTCGACCAGCAGCGGCAACGCCGGGGGCAGCTTCGAATGAATCAGGGTCGCCGATAGGACGATGTGCGTGGTCTGGGCCTGGGTGGCGCGTTGCACGCCCAGCCGATCCAGAGCGTCGCTGTGGGCCCGGGCGTCCCGCCCGCCGGCGCCGCGGCAGACCATCTCCGCCAGCAGGGCCGCCACCCCCTGCTGCTCGACCGGCTCGTGCGCCACACCGGCCGGCAGCAAGAATGCCATCGCCAGGGACTGGGCGCCGGCCACCGGCTCGGCAACCAACCAAAGCCCGTTGTTCAATCGGTGCTGATAGATCGGGGTCATGGCCCGCCATTGTAGCGGAGCAGCGAGCCGCGGCGTGGAAACGCTGGATCGGCCGGGGCGGCCTCCGGTGGAGGGTCACACGACCGTCTGAGAATGGGCGAGCTCCGCGGCGGCAATCCGGTCTCGCCCGGCTACCTTCGCCGCGTACAGCGCTTTGTCCGCCGCTTCCACCAGCACCGCGGGCGTCATCCGATCCGACGGCACGGCGCACGCTACCCCGATGCTCGCCGTCACTGGCCGGCCGATGATATCCACGAAATCCGGGCACTTGCGGATCGCATCGAGCACCCGCACCCCGCATTGGTGGCTCAACTCCAACGTCGAGGCCGGCAAGATCACCGCGAACTCTTCGCCGCCATATCGGCACGTGACGTCCGTTGCACGGCAAGTCTGCGTCAACACGTCTGCGAACTTGCGCAGCACCTGATCGCCTTTGGGGTGCCCGAACGTATCGTTGATCGACTTGAAGTGATCCAGATCGATCATCAGCAAGCCCACCGGTCGCTCGTAACGGTGGCCCGCGGCCAGCTCCTGCCCCAGGCGCTCATCGAAGTACCGGCGGTTGTGCAGCCCGGTCAGACCGTCGATCTGCCCCTGCGTGGTCAGCAAATCCATCAGGGCCTTCGTGTTCAAGGCGGCGCGCACACGGGCGCACAGCTCAGCGGGATCGAAGGGCTTCGTGACGTAGTCCACGGCCCCCAGGTCGAACCCCTTGACCTTGTTCACCGACTCGTCGGCCCCCGTGAGGAAGATCACCGGGATGTCGTGGGTTTGAGAGCTTTCTTTCAGGACCTGGCACACCTCAAAACCGGACATGCCGGGCATGTTCACGTCCAGCAGAATCAGGTCGGGCGGCTCTTCCGTGGCGATCTTCAGGCCGGTCTGCCCGTCGTAGGCGCTGATCAACTCCACTCCCAAGCCCCTGAGCCTCACCTGGATCAGCGGGTGCATCTGTTGGGAATCGTCGATCACCAGGACTTTTTGTCGCCGGCTCATAATCATGCCCGCCGTGAGAAACCCTTCGCCTCACCGGGGGTTGCTGGAAGCGCGACGGCACAGAGAAATCAAATCACTCACGGCCTCGTGCAGGGAATCGACCTCGGCCTTGGCCTTGACCAGCCTCTCGACCTCGGCGGCGGAGGAGGTGATCGAAGGGAATCCGTACCCCCCTCCCGCCCCTTTCAACTGATGCGCCACCTGCGACAGCGTGGCTAAGTCCGACCGAGCCAGCGCCTGCTGGAGCGACTCGACCCGTGCGGGCAGCTCCCGAACGAACATCCCAATCAACTCCAGCATGTCGGGATCCGCCGCGAATTGGCTCGTCAGAGGCTCTTGGTCCGCGTTGAAATGCTCGGTGTTCACCCCAGGGGCGATCGATGGACGATCCTGCATGGATTTCTCCCCCCTCTCCTGAAAGAAGACGCCCCCGGGCGATGCCATTTCATCGACCTATAAACGAAGCGACTTAACCACCAAAGGCCGCTTGTCGAAGGCAACCCCCGCCGGAACCTCGCCTCCTTGTGCCGCACGTGTAAGGCACAATGCGCGGGCGGGGGTCGGGGTCAGTCGCCGGCGTCAGATGGGCCGTCCTTCAGCGAGCGACGCCGGGCCCGGGGAGGCCCGACATCGGAGCCGCTGGTCCCCTCTTCGGCACTCGAAGAAGCCAGCATCGGGTTCGCGAACCGACCCTGACGCGCGGGCAGGGATTGGCGGGTCGTCCCATTCAGCTCGTTATAAAGCCGCAGCGTGGCCTCATCAGACCACTGAGGCGTGACGCGTGCCCGGAACACCCCGCGGTTGGGGTTGTACCAAAACCCGGCCTGATCGGGACGGGTGATCACCGGGTCCGGCGGGTCCTCGGACAAATCCCCCGGCGGCGCGATATCGATCCACGGCTGACGCCCGGGCACCATCGTATTCATCGGCAGCCCCTGCCGAAACCACAGCGGGGAGATCTGCGTCGGCAACCCCGAGGGGCCCAGCTCGACCTCCCTGAGAATCCCATAAAACAACGCCTGTTCCTGCAGCTGCGCCAGCGACTGCCGGACGCGAACAACCTGCTCGGCCGTCCGCGATTCCTGCCGGCGCTGCAGCAGCAAGCTCGCGAAAATGCCGGTGGCCAGGATGGCGATCAGGCCGTCGATCAGCAGGCGGTGGTGCCTGCGGTGGTACAGCAACACGCCGATCAGCACCCCGATCAACAACAAAAGGGTTAAGCTTTCGACGTAAAACGGCATAGTTCTCCCCTGTGGTCACCGCGTCGATCCGACAGGGCGATGTATCCTAAATCGACAGAATCAGTCGTCGTGGTAACTTCAATCCCGGCGGATCGCAATATTTCTCGTCCCCCCCAGCCCGACCCAGAAATGCCCCCCAACCCCGGCCAATCTCGGCTCGAACGCCTGAATAACCAGATTCGGACCTGCGCCCGCTGCCCGCGCCTGCGAGCCTATTGCGCCGCCGTCGCCCGCCAAAAACGGGCGGCCTTCCGCGACCAAACCTACTACGGCCGACCGGTGCCGAACTTCGGCGACCCCGCCGCTAGGCTCCTGATCGTCGGGCTGGCCCCCGCCGCCCACGGCGGCAACCGCACCGGCCGGATGTTCACCGGCGACCGCTCAGGCGATTGGCTCTACGACGCCCTGTTCACCACCGGCTTCTGCAACCAGCCCACCTCCACCCACGTCGCGGACGGCTTGCAGCTCCACGGGGCCATGATCACCGCCGCGCTGCACTGCGCCCCGCCGGGCAACCGCCCCATGATGCAGGAGCTGGTCAATTGCCAGCGTTTCATCGACGCCACCTTTGATCTGTTGACCGACCTGCGGGCCGTGGTCTGCCTCGGACGTGTCGCGTTCGACGCCGTGCTGAAACACTACCAACGCGAGGGCTGGATCGCCTCTCGCACGCTCTACCGCTTCGCCCACGGCGCGGAGCATCGCTTGACCCCATGCAAACCCCGCACGGGTCGCCCCGTGACCGTTTTGTGTTCGTATCACCCCAGCCAGCAAAACACGTTCACCGGGAAACTCACGCGCGAAATGTTCCTGGGGGTTTTCCGCCGCGCCTGCGAATTGGCCGAAATGTCGTAGGGCAGCGTCGTAGGGCAGGTCATCGACCTGCCCCGCGGTGCTCAGAAAAACGAAGCGTGCCACTGACAAACTTGTTTGTCAGTGCATGGGTTCCCAGGTCTTGCGAGTAGCCCCGGCCAGGTGCCTGGGGCAGAGCGCAGCGATGCCCCGGCTTTTGTAGGTCCGGGCCTGCCCGGACATTCACTGCCGTTGTAGGGGGCAGGTCAAGCGCAGCGGACCCGCCAGCACGCCGGAACGCGACGGCCAAGATCACACCAACAGCACCGCCGGGTTTTCCAGCATGGTGCGCAGGGTTTGCAGGAACTCGGCCGCCATCGCGCCGTCGATCACCCGGTGGTCGGCGCTGAGCGTCAGCGTCATCTCGTTCCCGACAACCACCTGGCCGCCCCGGGCCACGGGCTTTTGCACCGCCGCCCCCACCGCCAGGATCGCGGCCTGAGGCGGGTTGATGATCGCCTCGAAGTGCTCTACCCCCAGCATCCCCAGGTTGGAGATCGAAAACGTCCCGTCGGACATCTCCTCCATGCTCAAGCCTTGCTCGCGCGCCTTGGCCGCCAGGGCCTTCACCTCGACGCTGATGACGCGGATGCTCTTGTTCGCGGCGTCTCGGATCGTCGGCACCACCACGCCGCCGCCCTTGTCCTCCGGGATCGACACCGCGGTCCCCACGTTGACCGCCCCGTGCATCTGGATCCCGTTCTCGGTCCACGAGCTGTTGATCTGCGGGTGCTTCAGCAGCGAAAGGGCCGCCGCCCGGACAATGAAATCGGTGACGCTGAGCTTGACGCCCTGATCCGCCAGGTGCGTGTTCAGGCTCTCGCGCAGCGCCAGCAGCGGGTCCATGTCGACCGTGACGGTGACGGTGAAGTGGGGGATCGTGGTCTTGGATTCCAGCAGCCGCCGGGCGATGGTCTTCCGCCGGCTCGAAACCGGGACCAGCCTCGACTCCAGCTTGGCGGGGGCCGCCACTGGGGCCACGGGGGGCTTGGCAGGCTTGGGAGCAGATGGTGGGGGCGCTGCGACCGCCACTGCCGCGGGAGCCTCAGCCAACGCCTCGGCTGCAGCGAGGATATCCCGTTTAACGATCCGCCCATCGGGCCCCGTGCCCCGGATGGTGGCCAAGTCGACCCCGTGCTCCTCCGCAAGCCGGCGGGCCAGCGGGCTAACGCGCAGGCGCCCAGCCGGCATCGCCGCGGCACCGGCAGCCCGCACAGCCTCCGTGACCACCACCGACGGGGCCGGCCCACCCACCACCGCTGGTTTCGCAGGCCGTTCTGCGGCCTTCGCCCCCGCCGCCACCGCAGACGGCCGCCCCTGCACCACCTTCCGGACGTCCTCGCCCTTTTCCGCCAGCAACAGGATCAACCGGCCGACCGGCACCGTCTCGCCTTCCGCCACCGCCAGTTGCGCCACCGTGCCCTCGTCGAACGACTGCATCTCCATCGTCGCCTTGTCGGTCTCCACGTCCGCCAGCGTGTCGCCCGACTTCACCGGGTCCCCGACCTTGACGCGCCACTTGACCAGCGTGCCCTCCTCCATCGTGTCCGACAGCCGCGGCATG
>JAJUHR010000188.1 GCA_029267795.1 Planctomycetota bacterium | reverse complement strand
GAGCAGCGCATCACGCAGCTGCAGGCCCGCAAGCGCGACCTGGCCGAGGCCGTCATCCGCAGTGACACCGACCTGCTCCGCAACCTGACACGCGACGAGATGCTCTGGCTGCTCAGTTAAGAAGCTCTGCCGTTACCCGCGTGGAAGCCCACGGAGTGCACTCCGTGGGCTTCTGCTGTCGAGCAAGCGACCTACTCGTCGACCGCCACGAACTCTGCGATCGACAGGCCAAAGCCCTCCAGCGCGGTCGGTTGGATCGGGTGGTTGGTTAGCAACCTGATCTTGCGGATGCCCAGGTCTCGCAAGATCTGCGACCCGATGCCGTAGTCCTGTTTGACCGTCGGCGCCCTTGAAGCACCGCCGAGATGGTCCTTGTGCTCCCCCGCGGCGACGTGGCCGTGCTCCCCCGGGCCGTGGTGCGGATGATGGAGCGTCTGCAGCCTCTTGAGCAAGCCCGTGCCCATCCCCTCGTGGCGCAGGTACACCACCGCGCCCCGCCCGGCCTGGCAGATCGCGCGCATCGAGGCGTGCAGCACCCGCCCCGAGGGCGCCTCCAGATCGCCAAACACGTCGCCCAGCAGGTTCTGGCTGTGCATCCGCACGAGCACCGGCTCGTCGATCACGACCGGGCACCCCGTCGCGTCCAGCCGGCCGACGTCGCCGCACACCAAGGCGACGTGGGGTAGCACGTCCACCTTGCTGCGGTAGGCGATCAGGGTAAAGCGGCCGAACTCGCTGTCGAACGGCGCGGTGTCGATCCGCTCGATCAGCCGCTCGCGCTGCAGCCGATACTGGATGATGTCCGCCACCGAGCACATCTTCAGGTGATGCTTGCGGCACAGGCGCTGCAGGTCCGCCAGGCGCGCCATCGACCCGTCCTCGTTCATGATCTCGATGATCGCCGCCGCGGGTTTCAGCCCCGCCAACCGACACAGGTCCACCGAGCCCTCGGTCTGCCCGGCGCGGACCAGCGTGCCGCCATTGCGCGCCCGCAGGGGGTTCACGTGGCCCGGCCGGTTCAGATCGTCGGGCTCGGCGCCCTCGTCCACGGCGACGCGGATGGTCGTCGCCCGGTCCGCCGCGCTGACGCCGGTGGTCACCCCGAATTGCGGCGAGGCGTCGATGCTCACCGTGAACGCCGTCCCGTGCTGCGCCGTGTTGATCGCGCTCTGCGGGGCTAGGTCCAGCCGGTCGCAAATCTCACCCGACAGCGCCAGGCACAGCACCCCTCGGGCCTCCCGCAGCATGAAGTTCACCACCGCAGGGGTCACGTGCTCAGCGGCGCAGACCAGGTCGCCCTCGTTCTCGCGGTGCTCGTCGTCCACGAGAACGATCATCTTGCCCGCGCGGAGCTCCTCCAGGATTTCAGGGATGGGGTGCATGCTCGAACGAGAATAAAAACCGGCTTCAAAACCCCTCTCCCAACCTGGGAGAGGGGGTGATGAGACTGCCTTTAGGGAGTTGCCGAAGCGTCGCCCCAAGGGTCGTCGTCGGAGGCATAGGCTCGGCACCCGGCGGCAAAGGGGGGCAGATCGACTTGGCGTCACCGTCGAGCAGGGCCCAGCCGGACGATCGTGCGCGGCCGCAGCGGCATCGCCTCCAGCAGCGACCGCAGGTCGTCGACCGTCACCGCCATGATGCGCCCCAGCTCCACCTCCAGCGGCAGATATTCGCCCAGGTACGTCCACTGGCCGCCGAGGCTGCGCATCCGCCCTCCCGGTCGCTCCCCGGACAGCGTGGCCAGGGTCGCGATCTTGTTCTTGGCGCGCTCGACCTCATCGGGATCGATCCGATCCGCCATCCGATCCAGGGTCTCCAGCAGGACTTTCTCGACGTGCTCTGCCCGCTGCGGGTCGCACGAGGCGTACCCGATAAAACCGCCGGTCCGGTCCTGCGGGTAATAGGAAAAGTCGGCCTCGTCGGCCAAGCCGGGGTCGACCAACGCCCAATACAACCGGGAGCCGTCGTCGGCCCCGATCACGTCGGCAAGCACCCTCGCGGCGTAGCGGCGCAGGTCCTGGGCCGCGGGGGCGGGGCTCATCATCGCCAGATACTGCCGCGACACACGCTCGTCCTCGAGGGTCTCCTGCTGGTCCACCGGCCGCAGCTCCGCGTACTCCCGCACCGCGCCGCTCGGCTCCCAGTGACCTGTGGCCCGCGCCAACTCCTCCACCAACTTCTCGAAGTCCAACCGGCCCGCTGCCGCCACGGTCATGTTGTCCGGCCCGTACCGACGCTGCAGGTACTCCCGCATCTGCTCGACGCCCAACGCCTCGATCGACTCGGTGGTGCCCAGCACCCGGTACCCCAGCGGCAAGCCCCGGAAATACCGCTCCAGCAGCGCGTCGTGCAAACGCCACTGGGGCCGGTCGTCGTACATCCCGATCTCTTCCAGGATCACCTTCTTCTCGGTGTCGAAATCCTCCCGGCGCAGCGCGGGTCGCAGCATGTCCCCCAACAGGTCCACCGCCCGGGGCAGGTACTCCGGCAGCACCTGCGCGTGGTAAACCGTCGTCTCATGGTTCGTGTAGGCGTTGTAGTCGGCCCCAATCTCGTCGAACTGGCGATTCACCTCGTCGCCCGTGCGGTGCTCCGTGCCCTTGAACATCATGTGCTCAAGGTAGTGGCTGACGCCCATTACAGCCGCCGCTTCGTCTCGCGTGCCCGTCTTGACGAAGAACCCCACCGCGGCGGTGTGCGCATCGGGGTTGCACTCCGCGATCACGGTCAGCCCGTTGGACATCTTCTTGTGATGAAAATCGATCGCCATCGCCGCCGGCTCAAAGGGCCCCAAACGCGCAAGCTGGTACAGGCGCCCATGCCCCACACGAAATACCTGCCGGCGCTCGCCGCTGGACGAACCCCGCACCCATCACACGCACACCCCCCGGAACAGAAACCCGGATGGCAGGGTAAGCACGCCTCGACCCACTTATTTAACCACTTTGTCCAGCTCAGCGACGAACTCGTGCTTGGGCGTAAACCCAACGAATTTCCGCACCACCTGCCCGTTCTTGAACAGGATGATCGTGGGGATCGCGCTGATGCCGAACTTCATCGAGACATTGCGGTTGGCGTCCGTGTCGATCTTGCCAACTTTCACCTTGCCCGCGAATTGCGCAGCCAGCTCGTCGATCGTCGGCGCGAGCATCCGGCACGGCATGCACCACTCGGCCCAAAAGTCCACGAGCACCGGTCGGTCTGATTTGAGCACCTCCTGCTCAAAGTTCTCGTCTGTAAACTCCAATACGGCACTGCTGGCCATCGCAGCTCTCCTCGGGTTCACTCGATACCGCCCCTTCCTAAAATTCTATTCTAGGATCGGACGACCAGACCATCAATTTCACCGTATCACGCACGACACCGCAGCGGATCGGCAGCCCGCTAGGTGCAGCAGCACACGCTCCACCCTAAGATGGCGGCTCCGCATGCGGCGGTTGGCCGCCGCCTCGGGAATGGCAACAAGCGTGAATATGAACCTCGAGCGCCTACGATCCAGGGTCCGGGACCGCTCAGCCGTGGTCGGTGTGATCGGCCTGGGCTACGTGGGGCTGCCGCTGACGCGGGCCTTCTGCGACGCCGGCTTCCGCGTGCTGGGCTTCGACATCGACCCGAAAAAAATCGACCTGCTTCGCCGCGGCGAAAACTACTTGAAACACCTCGGCGAGCAGTTCGCTACCCAGATGCTCGCCACGGGCCGGTTCGACGCAACCACGGTTTTTTCCCGCCTCGCCGAGGCCGACGCCATCCTCGTCTGCGTGCCCACACCGCTCGGGAAGCACTTGGAGCCAGACCTCAGCTACGTCGAAAACACAGCCGACGCCATCGCCGCGACGCTGCGACCCGGCCAGCTGATCGTCCTGGAGTCCACCACCTACCCCCGCACGACACGCGAAATCATGCTCCCCCGATTCGAGGCCCGCGGCATGGTGTGCGGGCGGGACTTCCTCCTGGCCTATTCCCCTGAGCGCGAGGACCCCGGCCGGACCAACTACAACACGCAGACGATCCCCAAGCTGGTCGGCGGGATCGACCCGATCTCGGGCGAGGTCGCCACCGAGCTTTACCGCCAAGCGATCGCCAAGGTGATCCCGGTGTCCTCCGCGGAGGTCGCCGAAGCCGCCAAGCTGCTGGAGAACATCTACCGCGCGGTCAACATCGCCCTGGTAAACGAAATGAAGATCGTGCTGACCGCGATGGGGATCGATACCTGGGAGGCGATCGACGCCGCCTCGACCAAGCCCTTCGGGTTCCAGGCGTTCTACCCCGGCCCGGGCCTCGGCGGCCACTGCATCCCGATCGACCCGTTCTACCTGACCTGGAAGGCCCGCGAGGTCGGCCAACCCACCCGCTTCATCGAGCTGGCCGGCCAGGTCAACCACGCCATGCCCGACTACGTCGTCCAACGCACCGCCCTGGCGCTCAACAGCCGCGGCAAGCCGGTGCACGGGGCGCGCATCCTCGTGCTCGGCCTGGCCTACAAGCCCGACGTCGACGACGTCCGCGAAAGCCCCAGCTTCGAACTGATCGAGAAACTCCAAGCCCTGGGCGCCCGCGTCGACTACAACGACCCGCACGTCCCCGCTACCCACAAG